>JACMMS010000060.1 GCA_014378915.1 Methylophilaceae bacterium | reverse complement strand
TGAGTGCTAAATTAAGGATTTTCAATTAGGTTTATCCTACTACAAAGCGGGTAAACATAATTTGATACTATTTGTGCAACATGCATTTAAAACACTATGCAGCAAGTGCTAAGCGATTAAATTTTTTATAATGTTTTTCAATATACATTTTTTCATCAGCCTCAGCGCAAGCTATTGATAAACCTTGACCTGGGTTGCGCATGGCGAGGCCTACAGAGGCTTCTATACCTGCTTTGGCTAGGCATTTACGAATACGTTTTTCAATCACTTTTGCAAATTTAAAATCACATTCAATACCTAATATGCAAAACTCATCACCACCTAAACGTGCTACCACATCTGAGGTACGTGTAGCCTCTATTAAAGCATCTCCTGCTTTCATTAATAGGGCATCACCAGCAGCATGACCTTCATTATCATTAATTGTTTTAAGGTTGTCTAGATCAATATTAAAAACACAAGCCGGTGCGCCGTAACGTGCGCATCTATTTTCTTCTTTAGCTAATAAGCGTGACCAGCCTAAACGATTGTATAAACCAGTTAAACCATCACGTGTAGCATCAGTTTCAGCGCGCTCCGCCCTGCGAACTGCATCTTGTGTTTTAAGTTCAGCGATTAACACACAACTTAATAAACCTGCCATCATTTCAATGATTGGCTGTGCTACTGTAATTTCTTCAAATGCAGATGTTGGGTTAAATGCACATAATGTACCAAACAATGATCCGTCTTCATTGGTTAATGGCACACCAATATAAGCACCGATATTCATGGTTTGATTGATAGGCGCTGATCGATAATTTGGTATTAAGTCTAATTGAGGTGCTACACGAGGGCCATAACCAGCTGTCATTCTGGCACAAATAGTATCGTGCCACTCCAACACTTCGCCCTCATTAATGCCGTAACTAAATTCAGTGCCACCTTGTTCATTGCTGCTCAGCACAATGAGATCGTCGCCTTCAGAGCGTGTAATCATCCACAAATCAAAACCAAATTGATCCTGTAAAAATTTAAGGGTTTTTTTACCAACTTGCTTAAAATCAGGTGTCATTTTTATTGTCCTATCATTACTTATCAAGTCACTTGATGGCTTTAAATATAAGCTTCAAGTTGATGCATTACATTTGTAATACTGTTATCGGAAAGCTGTTGCAATAACTTTAATATTGTTATTGCTATCTCATTTCGATCATTTTAGTGCGGATGTGTGAATTTAAAAGCCACATTAGTGATGGTTTCTATAGCTAAATCAAAATCCATAGACTTATCAAAGAAAAAATTCACGCCTAACTGCTTCGCCATTAGGCGGTAGTAAGAAGAAGCGTTATTAGTTAGAATGATAATTACAGGAGGCGAAAATAGGTATTCCGCGCTTTGAGCAAACTTAATGACCTCAAAGCCATTGCCTTGTGACAACTCAATATCTACTAATAACATATCGAACTGTTCCAGCTTTAAAAGCTCAATTGCATGATGTTGCGTCTCAGCGTAGGTGGATATCGAAATATCTGTGCATTCTTCCAAGCTTTCATTAATCACGTTTCTAATAAGTGCGGAATCCTCAATCAATAAAACATTCATCGGTGACTTAGTAGGTCGTTTACTTTCTGAATCTAGTTGTGACGCTTGTGCCATTGGCTTATATTGCTTTTTATCAGGTAGTTGAACGATTTTATTGCATTTTAAAAGTCCTACAATAGTCTGAATATCGGCTTTTGTCCTACCTGCGCTTACATAGTCAACATCAGGCATTAACTCAGCAATGGTTATGTGATTACTTCTAACATTATTTGTTAATTCATTATTCATATGAGTTTTGTGTACCAATTTTTTTAGCTCACCAACTCATTTTTAATCGCGTAATAAGTGAGGTCAGCATTGGTTTTTAAGCTCATTTTTTCTAAAATACGTGTGCGGTAAGTGCTCACAGTTTTAATGCTGATATTAAGTTCTGTAGCAATTTCTGTGGGACTTAAACCTCCCGCTAATTTAAAAAATACTTGAAACTCCCTATCAGATAACATTTCATGCAATTGTTTCTCGGAAGGATGACTTAATTCATTACTCATCAATTCAGCTAACTCAGCAGAAATATAGCGTTTACCATTTGAAATCATTTTAATGGCTTTAATAATTTCGTCGGAATCGGCGTCTTTAGCTAAATAACCTTTGCAACCACTGCGCATTAAATTAAGTGCGTATTGCTCTTCTGCAAATCCACTTAACACTAAAACTGGTAAATTAGGCGCAATATATTTTAAATCGTGCAATGTATCCACACCATTTTTGTCCGGCATGGAAATATCTAGCACCATAATATCGTATTGATTTGTGCGTACTAATTTTAACGCCTCAACTCCAGAAGCAGCCTCACCCGTGACTTGCAGACCTGCTTCTAGTTCAATCAAGTTTTTTAGACCTTGACGCACAATACTGTGATCATCTACTAATAATATATTTTTCATAGCGCGTTAAGTTGTACCTATTCTAAGAATTTTCAGTAGTAGTATAGTGACTTACGTGATTTTCAGGGCTGCTATGGCAGCTATTCCTAAATAAATCCCAATCAAGTGCAACTTGCTTAATAGACTGATTAAATAACGGCTCTTTTTTCCATGAAATTTTAATGAAAAAGTAGATGCCGATACCCACCAATAATGGCACTAATATGGTTGTACTAAAAATAAGTGTGCGATGTGGGCTGTTAAGTGCGGTTGCTGTAAGCCAGATAATCGCTGTGAGAGTGGAACACAAAATAGCGACCAACATCAACATAAAGCCCAATAAGCTATGAATAATGCGAGATATTTCGTATTCCAAATTCTGCTTAAATATAACTATACGGCTTTCTGCTAAGTCTGCAACACTGTCTTTAATCTTACTAAAGTCGCCTTTAAATCCAGTTTTAGCTTCATTATATTTATTACGTATGACGTATAGTAAGACAAGTTTGATGGCAGTTTTCCACATAGCACATTTTCCTAAATAATGTTTTTTTATTCAAACTAAAGTGGTTAGATTCATATATCTCCACTAATCAGAAGTTAGGCAGTCTAGTAAGCATTAAATATTTGTCTAATTACTTGTGTAACTGAGTTTTGAATTAATAAATTAGTAAGATAAAGCTTTTTACCAAAAATTTTATTTTAAACTATTTATTTATCTGATTGTTTATGGCCAAGCACGTAACCTAAAAGTACGCCAGCGGCTACGGCAATGCCTAAACTAAGTAAAGGCTGCTCAGTCACTGCTTTTTTTGTTTTTGCATTTGTAGTTTCAATTGCGCGTGTTACCTCATCTTGAACTAACTCTTTCCACTCGCTTGCTTTATCAAATGCTTGCTGTTTTGCATCTTGAATTTTGTTTGTGTTAGCATTTTCTGATAAAAGCGCTTTCAAATTATTAATTAAAGTCATTCCATCATCCTTTGCATTGTTTACTGCTTCTGTGGTTTTACCTTCTATTTTGTTACTTGCTCTGGAAACAGAGTGTTTTACATCACTTGCTAACTCAGTTAAATTTTCTTGCGCAGTATCAATTAAGTCTGATGTGTTTTCTTTAATGTTAGATACTTTTTCTTCGTTACTTTTGCCGATATTAAACATGATTTGCTCCTGATAAACTCATAAATTAAAACTGTGTGTATAGTGATATTGTTAAAATTAATTAACGTTTTCTGCCAAACAAGAATGAAACTATGGTGAATGCTAAAAATACAAAAAATAATACTTTGGCAATTTCAGTTGCACCAGATGAAATTCCACCAAACCCAAATATTGCTGCAATAATTGCAATAACAAAAAATACTACTGAGTAATGCAACATAAAAGCTCCTATCAAATAATTGTTATATTCATGTTGTAGTGAATAACACAACACCAATACAATCACTGTAATAAAACTCAAGTTTTTGATAGAGTGGTTATAATCTGATTATGTCGTAAGAAAGCACCTACAAGTTATGGCGGCACTGGATTTGAAATTGAAAAATAATAGATTGAATCTAGTTGGCGCCAAGCTCTGGATGTGGATGGAAAAGTCAATAGCAAACCTAGGCGGCCGCACGATAGCAATGCTAACAACTGCACTGCTAATTGCTATGGTATCCATTATTTTTAATGATAATTGGGTGCTTTCAATTGCTAAACAAAATGTAGTCATCGGCAAAATTCGAAGCAACCTCATCACTTTAAATATTTTACGTAGTTCACTGTATGCTGAAGAAAGTGCGCAACGCGGATATTTACTCATGCAACGGCCTGAATATGCTGCGAGTTATACAAAATCATTAGAGCAAGCGCGTAACAGCGTAAAAGTCATTAATAATTTAATCATGGAAACATCTGATGCTGCAACTTTGCAAAAGGAATTAGTATGGCTGGCTGCAATTTCTGCGAGTATTGAAGCCAAAGCAGCCGAAATGAAATTATCGTTAAATTTGGCGGCACAAGGAAAAATTAATATACGTAAGCAAGTTGTAAATTTAAACCAAGGTGTTTTAGAAATGAATAGGTTTATGGACCATATACAGCTTTTGATTGATAAACAAAATGAAAATTTAGATGATTTGTTAAAGGGACGCAAGAACAGTTTAATCATGGCCCGCTTATCATTAGTAGGTTGTGCGTTGGTGCTTATTATCTTGGTTGTTTTAGTCATTAAACAGTTGTTAAGTGAAATAACCGTCAAAAGTGAGTTACAACAGTTATTAGTAAAACAAAATGATAGCAATGAAAAAAAACTAGAAGCTCAATCCATTTTGTTAGGTAGTTTAGCCTTAGATTATCAAGGTGATGTTGAGCGAGAGCGGCAAAAATTATCGCGTGAATTACATGATGAATTGGGATCAATACTCACTGCTACAAAGATGGATATTGCATGGGTGATAAAAAAAGTAAAAGATATTGCGCCAGAAGTGGTTGATAAACTTAAAAAAACCAATACTTATTTAGATCAGGGTATTAACTTTAAAAGGCAAATTGTTGAAGAATTACATCCTTCTATTATTACTACATTTGGTTTTTGGCCCGCGCTTAAACAATTAATTGATGATGCTGCCGAACGCAATCAATGGCAAGTGGAACTAAACTTGCCTGAACAAACGGTGGTTGTGAATGAAATTTTAAGCTTAATTGCTTATCGTGTTGTACAAGAAACACTGAATAATGCGAATAAGTATGCAAAAGCCACAAAAGTATCTATCAATATTATTGCCGATGAACAACACTTAAAAATTGAGATTGAAGATAATGGCAAAGGCTTTGATATTGAGGCCATACATGGTAATACGCATGGCTTAGCTGGCATGCGTCATAGGGTATTAGCGATTGGCGGTAAATTTGATATTGCCAGTGAACTCAATAAAGGTACGATAACGCGTGTGCTTATCCCTCAAAAGCAAAACTTAAAAAATACTTAGCATCTTTTTATCTGTTGGTTCATAAGTCTTGTAGTCATACACCTACAGCATAATCAGCTAATAGATGACTACCTGTAATATGTATCTTCTTTATTATGGCAGTCACCGAAACAGCCAATTAATTCTGTTTTGTCTTAATCAATATTTAGGAGCTACATAATGAAAACAATCAATACATCAGCTTTAGTTTTAACTTTATCATTAGGCGTCTTTAGCTTTAATGCAGTTGCAGACGACTTAATTGATCCAAACAACCAAGCACCTTTGGCCGGTGAATTCAAGAAACTAGATACAAACAGCAACGATTTGCTTACTTTCAGTGAAGCATCGAAAGACAAACTATTCACTAAAAAACGTTTTGCGGCTGCAGATTTGGATAAAGACGGCACTTTAGATCAAAATGAATATAGCACTTACAAATCTTCTGCACAAAAGAAAGTGGTTAAAACTGTTGTCTCTGATAGCGTGATTACTACTAAGGCAAAAGCCGAAATTTTAGGTGCTAAAGATTTAAAAAGCTTACAAATTAGTGTAGAAACTCATAAAGGCGAAGTTATTCTTAGCGGCTTCGTAGATAGTGCAGCGGCTAAAGCTAAAGCTGAAGAAGTAGTTTCTAAAATTGAAGGCGTAACATCTGTTAAAAATAGCTTAGAAGTAAGAAGCTAACTAGCAAAATTAGTTGACAGTACATGAAACTGTTCAACAAAACCCTTTATGCCTCAAAGCATATTGGGTTTTATTTTATCGATGGTTCTTCCTCAAATCCAACATCAGTATTGGTAGTCCAACTGATGTTAGCCTCTTGTTGCAAGAGAGCGATTAAGTCGCGACGTGCTTTTAAATTGTTACTGATCAATGTGGGTTCATCAGCTCGATTTGGGTGGTTAAGTTTTAAGAAATACTCATCGTGCTGGCGAAATTTCCACACCGTACGATGCGCTTGAAATTGGCTATAACCTAATACGACCAAGGCTTGTTCTGCGGTTTGTAATGCGGTGTAAAAGTCTCACGTACACTAACAATGTTAATATCCATATATTCGTTAGTGTCGGTTTTATTACGTGCACGCGCAATTATTTTGACTTGCGGATAATGTAAAGTAACGTACTTTGCTGTTTTTAAAGCGTCCTCAACATCATCAATGGCAATGACTGATAACTTTGCATTTGCAATGCCTGCTGCTTGCAATACATCTGGCGAGTAATGTTTCCGTAGTAAGTTTTTAAGCCAAATTGTCTGATGAATTCTATCTGATTTGCATTATACTCAATTACAGTAGGCGACATACCAAAGCCGGTTAGTAGACATGTAACAACCTGAGCAAAGCGACCATAAACTGCGACTATAACAGCGCGTTGTGTCTCTACTTGATCAAATTCAGTTGATTTTTTTTGTTGTAGTTCTTACGCTGCCAGATACTTTTTATCAGCATAGGTAGAGGGGTTGTTAGCATAGAAATGGCTACCATAGCATTGAGAAAATTAGATTTTGCTGGGGTAATCACCTTCAATTTAACTGCTTCGGCATAGAGCACAAATGCAAACTCGCTAATTTGCGATAGTGTAACCACAAATACGATAGCATCTGATCGATTGAGCTTAAATAATAGAGCTAAACCAAATAGCAATCCTAATTTAGTGATGACAAAAATCAGTGCTAAACCAAACACTAGTAAAGGCTGATGCAAAATCAAGCCAACATCAATTGACATACTAACTGCGATAAAGAACAGCCCTAGTAATAAGCCTTTAAATGGCTCTATATCTAGCTCTAATTCTTGTCTATATTCTGAATCTGCTAATAGTACACCCGCCAAAAATGCACCTAAGGCCGTGGATAAACCAACGGATTGCATCAGCATAGATACACCCATGACTCAGAATAATGCAAAGGCGATTAAATTTCACGCATCCCTGTATTGGCAATATATTGCCAATACAGGACGTAATGCATAATTACCGCCAATAACAATCGCGATAATTAAACCAATAGCTCGCAATGCGGCCATCCAATCAATTGCGTTAGTTGTGCCGTTAGCGCTAAGAAGTGCTAAACAGAGTAGTAGTGGAATGACTGCTAAATCTTGAAATAACAATACAGAAAAAGCGGCACTCCCAGAGGTTTGTTTGAGTAAGCCGCGTCCGTTGATTGTTTGCACAGCTACAGCGGTAGATGACATTAATATACCCGGAGCCGCAACTAATGATAGGCGCCAATCAATATGCAACAGCGTGCTCACAGCAAATACGACTGCCATCGTAATGACAACTTGTAACCCACCTAAGCCCAAAATAGGTAGCTGAATTTGCCATAATTTTTCTGGCTCTAATTCTTAGCCGATTAAAAATAACGTCATGACGACACCAAATTCAGAAAACTGCAATACAGTTTCTACATTATCAATTAAACTCAATCCCCATGGATCAATTAAAATGCCAGCAATTAAGCACCTAGCACGGAGCCCAGTCCAACTCCCTTAGATTTGTTACAGCAATGACTGCAGCACCTAAATAGACAATGCATTGCAGTAAAAAAGTAGGCGTGTGATCACTCATGTAATGGGTTAATTTCGTTTTAAGCTTGAGAAGTTAATGCTAAAAAGTCGGCTTGCTTAGCATGATGAGTATTGATGACGGGCGGCAATACTCCAGTAATGATTTGATCTAGCCACTGTTGGTACAGAAGCGCTTGACTCTGAATATGCTCTGCATTTAAATGACCAGCATCTTGTGTAAGAAAAGGCTGATGATAGGTCATTCCACATAAATCTGCGGTTTGCAAAACGAGCGTAACAACTCGGCTAAAGTAAAATTATTGTAGCCACCTCTTTTATAAATAGCCTCCGAACCGCCGCTTGATATCACTTGTATAAAAAAGCTTTGTTGCGCAATGCAGTAATATTTTCACCATACGCCCAGCCCAAAGTGAGTACGTTATCTAGCTAGTTTCCCATTAATGCAGGACAAGAATGCCAGTATAGTGGATGCTGAAGTATCAGCACATCGCAAGCTTCAACTGAGGCTTGTTCACCTAATACATCATCATTTGCTGGTGATAAGTGTTGCAAAGGCAATGCCAAACTATATTGGGAATATTTTTAACCGCATAAAATAAAGCGAGATTAATACGCGAAGTCTCAAGCGTAGGGTGCGCAAAAATAATTAAAACACGAAGTATCATCGTATCTATCTAAGTGAAAATATTATTTAATTCAGTGAACTGCACTTATTTAACAATGTGCCCACCAGCATCATAATTCATCACTTCTGGCGACTGATTGACATAAATCAATTGATCCGTAGCAAAACCTAATTCTTTTGCTTGCGCAATTAAGTGCTGCTTAATTGGATAAGGTAGCTGTGGTGTGCGTGACAATATCCAAAAATAATCTTTATTGGGACCACATAGCATCACATAATTATAATAAGGTTTATCTAAGGTAATGATGTTGTACCCACCATAAAATGGACCAAAAAATGATACTTTCAGTTTGCCAGTACGTGTGCCATCGGTATTGGGCTTGTCAATAAAATAAGCTTTGCCAATGGCCTCTTTCCAAGCTTTTGCCTCTGCGCTATAGCCTTTATTAATGACTTTAATGCCGCCATCTTCACGCATTTGGTAGGTGGCGGTTACATTATCTAAACCACGTTCAAATCGATTATCAAGCCGCGCTATTTCATACCATGTACCTAGGTATTGGCTTGCATCAATGCTTTGTACGACTTTTATATTTTCTGGTGCGCCAGTGCAACTGCTGGTAAGAAACAAAATCAGCAACATACAAATAGATTGATACATAGATAATCCCCAAAAAACTTATTTTTATAATGCGCTAAAAAGGAATCAAGCTCTGCTTAGCGCCCACGATTGCCGCTATGCCGATTTGGCGACTTTGGCACAAAAAGTGGCTGTTGTGGCTGTGCTTGGTGACGTGCAGCTTCAGATAAATTTTGCTTACTGTTACTTTGGGCGTTACCTGTTGGTGAATTGCCTCTAGGCCTATTTTCTTGTGCTTTTTGACCGTTTGGTTGAGCACCATTTCTATTGTTGCTTGGGCGATTATTTGAGCTATTTGTTGTCTTCTGTTCATTGCGCTGGGTATTTGGGAGCCCATCAGTGCGCTGATTGCGCACTTGGCTAGTGTTTTTATTTTGACCTTGTCCTGCAGGCTTTATACCAGCCTGACCACGATTAGGTTGCTGGCCACGGAACAATCTTGGTGGTTCGGGCTCAATTTTTGTTGGTGGCTCAAAACCTTCTACTTTGACTTTTGGAATATCACGTTTAATAAGCTTTTCGATATCTTTTAAAAACTTGGTTTCTTCTTCATCTACCAGTGAAATGGCCGAACCACTACTGCCTGCGCGACCAGTGCGGCCAATACGGTGCACGTAATCTTCTGGTACGTTTGGTAATTCAAAATTGACAACTTGGGGTAATTGATCAATGTCCAAACCACGAGCTGCGATATCAGTGGCCACTAAAACGGGAATGCTACCATCTTTGAAATCTGCTAAAGCCTTAGTGCGAGCGTTTTGGCTTTTATTACCGTGAATTGCCATCGCAGGAATTCCGTCTTTAATCAGTTTATCGGCTAGCCTGTTTGCGCCGTGCTTGGTGCGCGTAAAAATTAACACCTGCTTCCAGTCGTTCTTTTTAATGAGGTAGCTAACCAAATCACGTTTATGCGCTTGGCGCACCAAATGCACGGTTTGCTCAACCAATTCGCTTGATGTGTTGCGGCGTGCTACTTCTACAAAGGCTGGGTTATTCAATAGGCCATCAGATAGCTGTTTAATCTCATCTGAAAAAGTGGCTGAAAATAGCAAGTTCTGCCGCTGTTTAGGCAACATAGCCAGAATTTTTTTAATATCACGGATAAAGCCCATATCCAGCATGCGGTCAGCTTCATCTAGTACCAATATTTCTATACCAGATAAATCCACAGTTTTTTGGCTGGCATGATCTAACAAGCGACCTGGTGTTGCAACAATAATATCTAAAGGTTTGGCAAGGCTGCGAATTTGCGGGTTAATGCTTACGCCACCAAAGATCACCATACTTTTTAATGCTAAATATTTGCCGTAGGTTTTAACGGATTCTTCAACCTGTGCTGCAAGTTCACGCGTTGGAGTAAGAATTAGGCAACGTGGTAAAGACTTGCCGCTTGCCGAGGGATGTTTTGGCGGATTACTAGTTAGCATATGCAGTAAAGGTAGCGTAAAACCTGCCGTTTTGCCAGTACCCGTTTGTGCGCCAGCGAGTAAATCGCCACCGCTTAATACTTGCGGAATCGCTTTGGCTTGAATGGGGGTTGGAGTGGTATAGCCTGCGTCGCTAATCGCACGCAAAATAGGGTCAACTAAGCCTAAGTCAGTAAAGGCTAGGCTAGGTGTAATAACTTCTGTGTTCAATGTAAATTCCGCTTCTTGATTAAATCAAATGAATTTAAATGCTGGTCTATTACTTTTAAAGCAACACCAATCGAGACAAACAAATAAGGTAAATATGGAGGGCTTAATGAGCTATGAGCTGCCTCTTAAAACTTAATGATAGACCGTTGCGCAGATTGGATGGCGCAAGGTAAATGCATTATACAAGCGCAAAGCAAAAACATGATACAAATAAGTGTAATAAAAGCTAGCAGTAGCTCAATTAAAGCGTGACCAAGACTGATAAACAGCACAACTTTCGGCTAGAGTATTATCAATAGGCTCTGGTTTGTGTAATAAAAATCCTTGCGCAAAATCAACGCCAATTTCTTTAATTCTAGCCAGCACTTAAGGGTAATCGACAAATTCTGCGATGGTTTTCAGTCCAATTACATCGGCCGCATCGACAAAACAGCTCACGGCAGCATAGTTAAACGGGTCATTCATTAGATGTTGAATAAATTGACCGTCAATTTTTAGCATATCTACTTTCAGTGTTTTAAGGTAACCAAAAGAGGAGGATCCAGCGCCAAACTCATCTAATGCAATACGCAAGCCTAGTATACGTGCTTGTTCTATAAATATTTTAGCATCTGCCATATTGGTGATTGCTGAAGTTTCAGTAATTTAAAGACAAATGCGATAGCATATCGCTTCGCCATTCTCAGTTAATGCTTCTATAGCTTGCCGATGAAAAGCTCTGTCACCCACTGATTGAATTGATAAGTTGATGCATAACGTATTCATAGAACTTAAATCGTCTCATGATATAAGCCAGTTAATCGCGTTAGAGAGCACCCAGCGGTCTATACGTGATGCAAAATGAAAGCACTCTGAAGCAGGAATGAATAGCCCTAGCAAAAGATAACTACCATCATGATCTAACATGCGGATTAGCACTTCTGAATGTAAACCTTGTTCTTGATGGGAGATGAAGGTGATGCGCTGCGTGAATAGGACAAATTTATCTTCATCTAAAGCTTGCTCTAAACGTACAGCCCATTGTCTTTAGCCACCACGTGCACGCATGGCTAAATAAGTATCAAACCAAGCATGCACCCGGTTACGACCAGCTTCTTTGGCAGCATAACAAGAGGTATCTGCTGCTTACATGAGTGTGGCAGTATTTGCCCAACGACTATCAATTGGCGCAAGCCCGACACTTGTACCAATACGGAAGCGTTGGCCATCGTGTATAAAACGGAAGTCATCCATACGGTCGGAAATATCTTGTGCAATTCGTCCAGCTTGTTCGGTCGAGCATTGTTCAAGAATTATGTCAAACTCACCACCACCAAGTCGCACTAATGTGTCGCGTGAAGGAATACACTCGGCAAATATTTTGCTGACTTGTTGTAATAGTTGATCGCCAAAACTATGCCCGAAAGCATCATTCACCAATTAAACTGTTCTAAGTCAATATACATCAATGTATGTATAGTGTATTTTTGATGCGCCGTGTTTAGCACGCGTTGTAAATGATTCAAATTCTGAACGATTAATTAAGCCAGGCAATGCATCATGCATAGCACGATAGCTCACTTTGCTATTAAGCCTGGGAAGTTCAGTAACATCATGAAAAACAAGTACTACGCCTAATATTTCACCAAGCTGATTGCGAATAGGCGCTGCAGAATCCTCAATACCAAATTCACTGCCATTACAGGAAATCCAGATTGTCTGTTTGGTTTGTGAAGTGACTCTGCCATTTTTTAAGCAGTTAGCTACTGGATTTTCGGTAGGTTTACGGGTTTCTTCATTGATGATATTGAATACTTGTGCCAGTTGCCGGCCTTTGGCTTCACCTGATAACCAGCCCGTTATATGCTCTGCTACAGGATTAAGCTAAGTGACTCTAACGCGCGAGTCTGTTTTAATAACAGCGTCACCAATAGATTGTAAGGTCAAACGTAACATTTCATGTTGTTCTGATAATTGCGATGGTGACTCTCGTACTTAAGTCACATCCCAATTGGCGCCTATCATGCTAATTGCCTTACACTTTTTGTCGCATATTACATTACCTGTAGCACGTATTTGGTGAATGCTACCGTCCGACCAAATGATGCGAAACTTGGTGTCGTAAGGCGCAATGCCATCAATGCCATCTCTAACAGCCACGTCATTAGTAAGCCGATCTTCTGGATGTAAACATCCCCTAAAACCTTACAGTATATTGTTTGACTGGTATCCGATAATCCCAAAATTTGGTACATCCAACTATTCCATACCAGTGTTTCTTCTAATAAATCGTATTCCCAAATATCAATACAGCCACTTTCTGTTGCAATAGTCATGCGAACGCTGGCTTTTAGTAATGCTTGTTGCTTAAGTACTCGTTCAGTAATATCTTGAAAAGCCCCAAACACACGCAATGGTTTACCATCTAAAAACTCGGTTGAACCCATAGTACGTACCCAAATTTTTTCACCACTTGCTTTTGTATAAAGTAGCTCTAAATCCCAACCTTCACCAATAGTAATCGATTTAAAAAAACCTCTTTTAAAATGGGCTTAGCTTCCTCAAGGTAAGCATTAAAAGCTTCTTAATGAGTAGTTTTGTAACCTGCTTCAACACCATGAATTCTGCATGATTCGTCAGACCAATAAACATCATTATTGGTTAAGTTAAATGATCATCCGCCAACACCCTCTATTTTCCCTGTGCGGTTAAGAAAAGCTTGTTTTTTTCGCAAGGATTCTTGTTGTAGTTTACGGTCCCTAATATCAATATTAGTACCAAACATCCACTTTGGTTTGCCATCTGCAGTCCAACTAAGCACACGCCCGCGATCATACATTCATACCCAATTACCGTCTTTATGAGGCATACGGCTTTCAAGCTCATAAGTCTCTGTTTCACCCGCAAAATGAAGCTCTAATACTTTACCTGCTTGCAATGTATCTTCGGGACGTGAAAGCATAAAGGCATGTTTCAGCTGAAATTGTGCCTAATTCTGCTAATTGATAACCAATCATTGCTGACCAATGCTCATTAAATGTGCATTCATTAGTTTGCAGACTCCATTCCCATGTGCCAGCAGCAGTCCCTTCAATCACGGATTCAAAGTTTTTTGTTCTTTTATTAGTGCATGTTCAGCGGCTCGGGCACGCCGACTTTCTAAAGCTTGCGAGCCAACTAAAGCAAGATACTTGAGTATTTCTCGCTGTTTTTCATTGAGTTGTTGTGGTTTATTGTCAATGACACACAGCGTACCAACTGCCGCGCCATCGCTTAAACGTAAAGGGATGCCAGCATGAAAACGAATATTAGGGGATTCAATTACAAGAGGATTATCTGAAAAGCGACTATCAATTGCAGCGTCATTAACTTCTAATATACTTTCTCGATGAATTGCATGCGCACAAAAAGCCAAGTTACGAGCTGTTTCGCTAACTCCTGGCAAGCCAATGTTTGCTTAAACCATTGGCGATCAGCATCAATTAAACTAATTAAGCTTATGGGCTCATTACAGACAAGCGCAACCGCTTTAACAAGCGCATCAAACTCAATTCCAGGTTCAGAATCAACCGTATTTAAGTTACGCAAAGAGCTTAGTCTATTTAGCTCATCATTGGATTTTGCGGCAGCTGGTATTTTGTAACTTGTTAGTCAATATTCATTGTCGAATATAATTACTACGGCACCGACTTAATTATGTTTTAATTTGCAAGCATCATCTCATTGAAAATAGTTAAGTTTTTGGATAATTTAAATTGCTTAAATCACTCTCGCTCAACCAACGCCATTTACCAGGTGCTAAGTCTTTTGGTAGTTTTAAATCGCCAATTTGCGTGCGCTTTAAAGCTTCTACACGATTACTTATGGCAGCCACCATACGCTTTACTTGATGATACTTACCTTCAGCTAGGGTTAAGGTAATCACATGCTCACTTAATCGTTCACAGGCCAATGCTGCAATCGGTGCATCTTCATCTAGCAACTGTACACCTTTTAATATGTGGGCAATTTGTGCCTCATCTATGGCATGTTTGCACTTCACTTCATACATTTTATTTACTTTATGTTTGGGTGAACTCATGTTATGAATAAATTGTCCATCGTCAGATAGCAAAATTAAGCCTGTCGTATCTTCATCCAGCCTGCCAATACATTGCACATCACGTGCAACTAATGGATAAGGCAATAAACTGTAAATACTAGGGTGATGTTGGGTTTTGTGCGAACACTCATAATTGCTAGGCTTGTTGAGCATCAGATAAGATTTTTCACGGTAATCCCAAGTTTTACCATCTATAGTAAAGCTCAGATTCTCCAACTCAAACTCTGCAAAAGGGTCGTCGCATGCCTGTCCATTTACACATACTTCGTTATGGCGTACTAATATGCGACAAAACTTGCGTACACCAAAGCCTTGGTTGTTAAGAATACGTTCTATTGGAAGAGTTTTTTTAGTCATTTTCAATTATTATTCAATTTAAGCCTAAAGTTTAAATAAATATATCCGTTAGATAT
>JACMMS010000059.1 GCA_014378915.1 Methylophilaceae bacterium | reverse complement strand
CCGTACGTTAGATTGTGTTTCTATATTTACTTTGAACGTAGAAGATGCACAAACTGTGTTAAATGTTGCGCAGGGATTTGATGAAGCCGATGCGTTTTCTCGTAAAAAAACGACAGCTAACAATACTCACTTTAAAACAGACTTTACCTTTGGTTTGCCTAAAGCCGAACAGTTAGCATTCTTTGGGAATACAGAAACCCCAGAATTATTTGCTCACGCCATTCAACAACTAGAAAGAATAGGTGGGCGAAAAGTTGAAATAGACTTCACTCACTTTATAGACACAGCACGCTTGCTTTATGAAGGCCCTTGGGTAGCTGAACGCTATGCCGCAATAAAAAGCTTTTTTGATCATCACCAAGATTCAATTTATCCAGTGACTAGTAAAATTATCGGCAATGCAAAAAAAATTAGCGCCGCAGATACCTATGCCGCAATGTATAAGCTTAAAAGCTTGCAACGTGCTATAGAGCCAGTTTGGGATACTTTGGATATTATCCTCACACCAACCGCTGGTACTATTTATACCATTTCAGAAGTGCTGGCAGACCCTATTCAAACCAATACCAACCTTGGTTATTACACCAACTTTATGAATTTGTTAGATTTATCTGCAGTGGCTATTCCAGCAGGTTTTCAAAAAAATGGCTTGCCGTTTGGGGTGACTATTTGTACCACTGCTTTTAAAGATGACGCTTTGTTAGTATTAGCACAACGCATACTTAAATAAATACCACAGTGAAGTTAAAAAGAAATTAGGAGAGAAAAATAATGACTGAAAAAATGTTTAAAGTCGCAGTGTGTGGCGCTCATATGAAGGGGCTACCTCTAAATTCACAATTAACTAATTTAGGCGGCGAGTTTGTCATTGCTACAAAAACTGCACCTCATTATAAGCTGTACAAACTCCACGGCTTTACGCCAGAGCGTCCAGGTTTGCTGCGTGTCAATAAAAATGGCACAGCTATTGAATTGGAAGTTTGGCAATTGCCAATAGCGCATTATGGTAACTTTGTTGCAGGCATACCAGCACCATTGGGCTTTGGCACACTGACTTTGGATGATGGCTCCTTGGTTAATGGTTTTATGTGCGAGGCTTACGCGACTGAAAATGCGTCTGATGTATCGAATTTAGGCGGGTGGCGCGCTTACTTAACATCCAAATAATGGGTTAAGTTTCAACTTTGTCATCAAACTGTCACGGACATGTTGTGCGTAAAAGGCTATAGTAATTCTTGCATTTTAAAAGGGACAAATAAAATGAAAACAGGCAATATTGACTATATCGCAAAAGCAAAGGAATTAACTTCAGAAGAGCAAGAGCGCTTACTTTCACGTATGGCGGGCAAATTGCCTAAGCGTTTGAAAAATGAAAAATTGAGCTTAGAAGAAGCCTTCGCTATTCAATTGGAATTAGAAGATGAACAACTTCAAGAATGGCGAGAAAATGTAGCCGCTATTAAAGAAAGAGCGTATAAACAAGCTTTAAAGGCTGAAGAAAAACTAGCAGAAAAATTAGCAAAAACAAATGCTAAAGATGCTGATGATGCTAAAGACAAAAAATAAGGGCATCAATCTAATGAGAAAAAGTAATGAAAACCTTTTTAGTCGCTAACCCAAAAGGCGGCAGCGGAAAAACCACGTTAGCAACCAATCTGGCAGGCTATTTTGCCAGCAACGGCAAGAGTGTTGTGCTGGCTGATATGGATAGGCAAGAGTCCTCACTTAATTGGCTGGAGCGCCGCTCTGCTAATTTGCCGCGCATACAAGGTTTAAATGGCCGCAATAGCGATTTAGATAACGTTAAAGCAGACATCATGGTAATAGACTCGCCTGCGGGTTTGCGTGGCGATAAACTCAGTGATGCTGTAAAAGCAGTAGATTGGGTGATTGTACCTATGCAATCCTCCATATTTGACATCAACGCTACTCAAGATTTTTTAGAAATTTTAAAAGCCGAAAAGGCCGTACGCAAAGAACGCACTTTTGTGGCGATGGTGGGTATGCGCGTAACTGCACGAACTAAAGCCGCCAATAATTTAGAAAGTTATTTGGCTGAAAGTGGATTCCCCGTGATGGGTTTTTTACGCAATGCTCAGGTATACATGCGTGCCGCAGAAGCGGGTGCTAGTATATTTGATATGACCCCATCAAAAGTGAAGCAAGATATTACGCAGTGGGACTCTTTGCTAGATTGGATTAAGGCCGCATAAAGTAACTAGCGCTATAAAGACTTTAGTAACTTTCAGGAAAGTGGGAGAGAGGTTTTAAAGCATCCCTCCCTCCAAAAAATCATAGATCTGAATTAAAAGGGTTTTAAAGTTCAACCCTTTAGCACGGCAAATTCACAACTATACCAGTTCCACCTGCACTAAATTATCACTCAGCGACGGCCCATGCCCAAGGTTAATAAACCTATCAGAACTGATCACATTCACTGCGCCACCACCACGGTTTTTGCTGCGCCAGTAGCCTACACTCGCTACCACCACACCGGGCAGCGTATCATCAGTGATACGTGCATCCCCGTGAAATTCGCCACGCTCATTAAACACTCTAATAAATTTTCCATCTTCAATACCACGTTCTGATGCATCCTTGGGGTTTACCAACACAAACTGCTCGCCTTGGCCTTTGATTTTATTCGCTTCATTAGCATAGCAACTGTTTAAAAAGCCATGGCTTTTGGGTGTAATGATATTGAGTGGGTAAGTGGCTGCTAACGCAGGATTGGTTTCTGGGCGCTCTTTGCATGGCACATAGCTAGGCACTGCATCTACGTGCTCGCCACCTTGAAAACCGTCGTAACATTGCCTGAATGGCCCTGCGACAAAGTTACCACCTGCCGCTGCTGAGGTTTTAAGTTCTGCCTTGCCACTGGGCGTAGGAAAATTACCTTTTGCATGTGGCAGGCGCGTATCAGGCGTACCCACATTAAGATGTGCGTAGCCATTACGCTTAAAGTCTTCCATGGCTATACCTTGCATGGCAGGCGCATCCCAATTAATGGTGTCTTCTACCATCTGTACATCACTGCGTTGAAATTGTGGGTCATCAAAACCAAATAACTTAGCTAAGCGGCGGAAAATCTCTGCGTTAGAAGCCGTTTCGCCAGGTGGTTCAATCGCTTTTTGGTTATACGTCAGGTAAAAGTGGCCCCACGACAAAATCATATCGTCCATTTCAGCGGCCATGGTGGCAGGCAGAATAATATCCGAATACGAGGCAGTGTCGGTAATGAAATGTTCTGCCGTTACAACAAACATATCGTCTTTGCTTAAACCTTCAACAATTTTATTCGATTCTGGTGCTTGGCTAACAGGGTTTGCGTTGTAAAACATCACAGATTTAATGGGCGTTTTAAGTTCAGTTTCGCCGAGTAAAGTTGCACCAAACTGAATCGCGCTGACGACTTGTGTGCCTTCTTTAATAAAATCTGGGCGACAAATTAAATCAAATTTGAGAGGGAACTCCCATAGTGGCATTTGCATCACGCCACCGCCTACTTTCTTCCAAGCGCCTGTCAGTGCTGGGATGCAGAAAATAGCACGTAAGGTTTGCCCGCCGCCGTAATGGCGCTCTACTGCTACGCCTGGGCGTAATGGGGCAACTTCAGCCGTGGCGAATTCTTTAGCCAGTTGACGTATATCGCTAGCCGCGATACCTGTAATGGTTTCTGCCCATTCTGGTGTGCAATCTTTTGCGCTGAGTTTTAAATCATCAAAGCCTGCCGTGTAGTTATCTACGTAATCATGGTCGATTAAGTCTTGCTCAATCAGCGTGTTAATCAGTGCCATGGCGAGTGCGCCGTCTGTGCCTGGTTTTGGCATGAGGTGCCAATCTGCCTCTTTAGCAGTTTTAGATTTGTAGGTATCAATCACTACCACTTTTGCGCCTTTTTTTTGCGCTTCATGCACGATATGCCAATGATGTAGGTTAGTGCTAACGGAGTTGCAAGCCCAAATAACAATATAAGTGGAGTGTTTAAAGCTTTCCGGGTCTAAGCCACCCGTTGGGCCGTAAGTCATTAGCCATGCAGTGCTGGATGCCGAACCACAAAAAGTACGCTCAGTTACTGTTGCGCCAAGCTTATTAAAGAAAGGGTCGCCTACATTTAGGCCTTGCACAATGCCTTGATTGCCTAGATAACTGTAGGGCATGATTGCCTGTGCGCCGTGTTTTTCAATGATATCTGTCCAGCGTGTTTTGATGGTGCTTAGCGCTTCATCCCAACTGATGCGGGTATATTCTCTCGTGCCTTTTGGGCCGGTGCGCTTCAGCGGGTAAAGCACTCGCTCTGGATTGTAATGATGCTTTTCAAAGTCATGTAACTTTACGCATAAACCGCCGCGTGTCATGGGGTGTTGGGTATTGCCTTTAACTGAGATTAATTTACCTTCTTTAACCTTGTATACCATTGAGCATGTATCGGGGCAATCATGCGGGCAGCCCCCGTGAAATGTTTGAGTATTTTCAACGCTATCAGCTACTTGATTCATTTTACTTCCCCTTTTTTAATTTTTAAAATGGTGGTAGTACTAGTCAAATTGTATGGATTTACCACTATCTATACTAGTCAGTATATGCCTATTTTTTTTGAATTGAAAAGTGTCTATTTTTTCTTTTAATTTAGTCATTAAGTTTGGCTAAGTAATAATAATTTCTTAGTAATTATTTCACAATTTTGTTGCATACTATGTTGTGAATCAGATATCAACAACTCCTAAAGGTTAATAGTACATGATGAATGGTGACCTGTTTTTGAAGCCAGCTATACGTTTTTTAATGGTGGTATTTTGTTTATGCTTTGTTCAAACGACCTATGCAAGCAGCCTAAACAATGGTGTAACGCCTGAAAATTTGGCGGTCATTGTTAATACAAATGACCCAAAAAGCGTTGAGGTGGGTGAGTATTACATCGCGGCAAGGCATATTCCAGGAGCTAATTTAGTCAAAGTAAGTATAGACCCTACATCAACCAGCATGACTCCAGACCAAATGGATATATTACGTATGCGGATTTTTCATAAGCTTACGCCTAATATTCAAGCGGTATTATTCGTTTGGACAACACCCTACATCGTAGGGTGTAACTCACTGACTTCTGCCTACACGTTGGGATATGACGGTAAACAATGCGACCAAACTTGCGGTATAGGTAAGGCAAGTGCTTATTTCAATAGCAAAAGCAGGCAGCCTTTTACTGATCATGGTTTGCGTATTTCAATGTTATTGCCCATTGAGTCGGTAGAAAAGGCTAAGGCCCTGATAGACCGAGGTATATTAAGTGCATTCAAGCTCAATGAAGCGAGTGCCTACTTTTTAAACACATCTGATAAAGCGCGTAGTACAAGAACGCCTTTTTTTCCAAAATCTGGTCGTGTTAATATTAAAAAACTTGAGTTAAAAACAATGAATGCTGATTTCATTAAAGATAAAGATGATGTTATGTTGTATTTCACTGGGCAATCTCAAGTTGAAAATCTTAATACCTTAACTTTTATGCCTGGTGCTATTGCAGACCATTTAACTTCGTTTGGCGGCGATTTGTTAGGCAAGGGGCAAATGTCTAGTTTGCAGTGGTTAGACGCTGGTGCAACAGCAAGCTATGGCACAGTTTCAGAGCCTTGTAATTACTGGCAGAAATTCCCTAATCCCATCGTGGTACTCACACATTATTTATCTGGTGAGACGTTGATTGAGGCTTATTGGAAAAGTGTTAAATGGCCAGCACAAGGCATATTCATTGGTGAGCCTTTAGCTGCGCCTTATCAAGTTAGTAATCAACAGTGATGGGCTTAACGTTTTAAATAAATGAATGCAGAAAGACCAATCCACAGGTTGCAGATGAGTTCTACTATCCAATTAATGCCTATACCAATTCCTAGAATATCGGGAAAAATCAACTCATCAATCTGATGTAAAGATACCGTTCTTAATATGACTAAGAATAAAAGCAATACAAAAGCAATGGCCGCAGACCTTAATGCCCATTGAAAATTTTTTAGTGCATACAATATTCCAAGAAGCAGGCAAGTTAATAGAAAAATGATCAGTACAATAAACTCTGCCTGAAAAGTGCGGCGTGACTCATACCAGCCATCGCTATGTGCCAGATTTGATAGGCCATAGGTAATGCAATTCTCAAAATACAGAAATTTATTAATGCCTAGTATTAAGACTAAACAAGCGATTAACCACCAAAAATGGGCTTCTTTTTTGTTAGATAATCTGCTGGCTATAACTTTAGCTCGCAAGCAAAGCCATGCAGCACTTGAATAAGCTGAAATAACCACCCAATCCATTAAGACAGGTGTTGGCATACCAAGACTACAAAATCCATTCAGTTTAGCTATGAGCATAATGCAATAGAAATTGACGTGATATTAACCACAGATATTAACAAATAGAATTATCGGCTAAGTTTCTGTTTTAACGATGAGAAAACATTAAACCTGAGCATAACCCCTAGCATAAGGAATGGAATCCAAACCCAAACAAACTCAGAAATGAAAATTGGCAGCCCTCTATTTGTCATGTATAAAGCTCGAAATGAAACACCAACGTTCATGATGGGTTGCACAAAGGCATAGTAACGATGGTCAGACACTGGCCAGAGTAAAGCAACGCCTAAGCCGCCTTCGGTAAAAGCATCTAATATTCCATGTGATACTCCGCAGAAAGCCAAAAAAATAAACGCTTTTTTAAAGTCACTTTTATAAAAGAATAAACTAACAATTAAGGTGAGTATTAATGCAAAAAAAATAGAGTGCGTATAGCCTCTATGGCCATAAATTGAATCTTTAGCAATGCCCCAAAAGCGCACACTAATGAGATCTAAATCTGGAACACAAGCAATAAAAGCGCCTGTCAATATCAAGCGTTTTGATAGGTAATCTTTACCTAAGCCTAACCCAACGGTAATGGCAGGAATCGCGTGAGTGATGGATGTTGGCATATTGGTTACAATCTTTTAATAAGATAAATTAAACTTTACACTAAAATTAAGGCATCTCAATTAGTCTGTTGCGTATAACAGCCCGTTGTGTATTAACTCAAACGTCGGAGCGCCTCAATAAAATTTGATTTTAGTGTAATAAAGGTATAATT
>JACMMS010000058.1 GCA_014378915.1 Methylophilaceae bacterium | reverse complement strand
GCTTCTTGAGTGAGCGACCATACGATGCTAAAACTCATTGATACAAAAATTAATATTAATATTTTTCTTAATGATTGCATGGCTAAACTCCAAATGTTTAATTGAAGTGGATCGATATAATCATCAGTTGATGAAACTCGTCTCGTATAGTATCGTAATTAGATAGATTTTTGAAAGCATAAATAGGGATGACAAATTTTTTTATAAGAACGGCGCTTTTGCCTACTTTAGGTTGCTTAGCACTAATACTTAACGCTTGCAGCACAAGCAATTTGATGGATGGGGATATATTTAACGGCAAGGCTCGGGAAATGCCACGTACACCAGCTGGGTCAGTGGCTTATTTATGTGACAATAATGCGCAGTTTTATGTTCGATTTTTAAATAATGGTAACGATGCTTGGATTATCTATCCGGATCATGAAGTTAATTTACCCAAGCAGGCAGATGGTCGCTATACCAACGGTAGCGCTGTTTTTACGCCATCTATGACTGGCGCGACATTAACCGATGGTGAGAAAGTCAACTTCAGTGATTGTAAAGCTCAAGCTGAAAGAAAAAAATAAATGATGGCAGTAATAAGTTTTGATGTATGAGTGAAAAGGGAGTAATTTACAAAAAAATCATAGATTTTGATGGAGCGCGGTCATGGATAATAAATACGGTTTAGGCAGCAGTAAAGTGACTACAGAGCACCATGAAACACATCATAAATCACCTGATATACATCCTAAAATATGCAAATTTTGTGGCAGCAATCAACTTGAATTAAGCCCTACTATGCGGGACCATCGTTGTGCAGCATGCGGAGAGTGGCAAAATGATATACCTCAGGGGTATTCAAGTGGTAGAAGCAGCGATTATTGAACGGCTGCTGGTTTCAATGCTTGACTGAAATCATCGTCTAAATCTACATCAATTGTTTTAAGTGCCACATGTGTTTTATCCACTTCAATTTGATTGCCTTCTCGGTTAGCAATTAAACCTAGCTCAAACATGGTGGCTGGGTGTAATGGCTGAATAAATAAAGCTTGTTGAAATTGTTTTTTTGCCTCAACAATATCCCCTAAATTTTCTTCTGCAATTCCTGCATAAAAATGGGCTTCAACACTCTTAGGTTCTTTTGCACTCCATAACGTGGAAATTGTTTTCACATCTTCCCAGCGATTATTTTGAAACGGCAGAGCAATGCGCATAAAAAATGGCCGGCCTTCATCTGGCGCATCCCAAAAAGGTGTTTCCCGTGGAGCATCGAGCTTAATTTCAGGGAGTAGCAAAGCGGCTTTTACCCAATTGACTGGCATGTTATAAAAGTAGGCGACGCGTCCAGGACTTTTAAATGTGCTAATACCAATCAACTTACCGCTGTAATCAAATACTGGGCTACCACTGGCACCAATCGCAAATGCGGCTGAGCTACGAATGACTTTGCTGTCATCCATTGTATAAAGCGCTTTAATTTTACTTAGGGCGACATAGGGTGCTGGTGAATCTCCTGGCATAGAGATAGATATAACGGGCTGTTCATACTTTAGGCCATCAGAATTACCCATGGCTACAGGCTTTAATTTAGCCCATTCAAAACGCAGTATGCATAAATCGTGTTTCCAATCCGCTTGCAAAGATACTGGACCAAACGAATCTCCCCATACTGATATGCTCACGCCACTAGAGTTTGCAATCACATGGCAGTTAGTAACAACATGATTAGGGCTAATAGCCACACCAGTGCCATAACCAATACCACCATTTTTGGTCGTGCTACTTACTTTAACCAGGGATTCTTTTAAGGTATATAAAAAATCATCACTAGGCTCGTTTGAAGGTGTATTTTGAATGACCTCTTCAGCAATGCTGACATTTAAATGACTAAAAATAATCCAGCTTGCGAGTAAAATTTTTAATAATAAATGGCGTTTTAACATTATTTTGTACCTTCAGTTGTCGCTGTATTTTGCTTAATTATAGTGGGATGTATGGTTTCATTAAGCTCATTTGCTACATCACTATTAATGTTTTCTAAAGCTAACTGTAAGCGATTCACCTCGTTTTCATTACCAGTCGTGTTAGCCATCAGTGCGAGCTCAACTAGCGAAGCCGTATGTTGCGGTTCCACTTTTAGTGCTTGTTCAAAATGTTGTTTAGCCACGCCTAAGTTATTAGTTTTTTCTGCCGCTAAACCCAAGTAGTAATGTGCTTCTGCATTATTTGGTTGGTCAGCCAGCCATAAAGTTGCAATGCGGGTTAAATCTGCCCATGCCTGATTTTGCAAAGGCAAAATTACGCGCATAAAGTAAGGGTGGCCATCTTCTGTAGAATCCCAAAACGGAGCGGTTGTGGTGGCTGTAGAGGTGGTTTCGGGGGCATCAATGAGCGCTTTAACCCATTTAACTGGAATATTATAATAATATGCGCCGCGCCCTGGGCTTTTAAATGTACTAAGCGCGATGAGTTTGCCGTCGCTACTGAATACTGGGCTACCACTCGCACCCATAATAAACGAGGCATCTGTGCGCACAATTTGGCTATCATCCAGAGGATAAAGCGCTTTAATGTTGCCATAAGTCACTTGTGGTTTAGGAGGGCCACCAGGGAAGCCGATTGAAAATATAGCTTGTTCGTATTTTAAGGTTTCACTATCGCCTAATTCAACAGGGTTTATTTCTAAATACTGAAAAGTGAGCAGGCATAAATCATGTTTCCAATCAGCTTTTAAAGCGATTGGAGCATAGCTATTACCAAATTTAGTAATGCTCACACCCGCCGCATTGGCAACAACATGACAATTGGTTGCCACTAAATCTTTGCCCACTAAGACGCCTGTCCCCACGCCATGCCCGCCTGTTTTAGTTGAAACATGCACTTTAACAACTGAAGCTTTTAGTTTGTAAGTTAACTCGGGGTTAGGTGGCGTACTTGGCTCTGCTAGAACGGATGAAGAAAAACTAATCAGCAATAATGAGCGTATGAGATTTTGCATAATGAACCCACTAAATAAATACTAAATTTAAAGAATACCTATTTTTAAAGACACAATAACTACTAAATAATTCGTTTTAGCCCAAATTATGCACACTTGGGTTTGATATTTTTCTTTAGATTGAAATCAATATTACAGCAGTTGTTCAGCGTGTCAGCTCGATTAATTAGTACAATAGTTTATAATCAGATTTTAAAATAACCTTTTAGGCATTAGGAAATTAAGCATGATTACTCAAAGCCATATCGTCGATTTGCCAACGCCAACAGGCATCATGCGTACCTATGTTCATCGTCCTGCAGACAATAAACAATACCCAGCGATATTATTTTATTCTGAAATTTTTCATCAGACGGGTCCAATCGAGCGTGCGGCAAAAATTATGGCTGGTCATGGTTACGCTGTTCTTGTGCCAGAAGTGTTTCATGAGCACAACCCAATCGGCACCGTTTTAGGTTACGATGATACAGGGCGAGATAAAGGCAATGCTGATAAGGCCGCAAAAGATGTGCAAGGCTATGACTCGGATAATCAAGCAATGATTGCCTTTTTAAAACAACAGCCTTGGTACTCTGGTAAAGTAGGTGCAATGGGCTTTTGCATTGGTGGGCATTTGGCCTTCCGAGCCGCTTTACAGCCAGAAATTGCTGCAACAGCCTGTTTTTATGCAACTGATTTACACACGAATGTTATTCCTAACAAGCCAAATCAACATAGTATGGATAGGCTCGCAGAGATCAAAGGTGAGATGCTCATGATTTGGGGCAAGCAAGATAACCATATCCCAACTGCTGGTCGTGCATTAGTTTACCAAAAGTTAACAGAGGCTAATCTTAGCTTTACTTGGCATGAATTCAACGCGCAACATGCTTTTATGCGAGATGAAGGCGAGCGTTATGATTCGCAAGCCGCAATGTTGGGTTATGAGCTTGCTTTGCAGTTGTTTGCAAGAGCATTTAACTGAAAATTAGTCCTTTGGCTGCCGCTAAATCATTGTTTGAATAATTATTTTCGGCTATAGTCTGAAATATAATTTTGCGTAGTTTATTTGTTAACAACGAAATTAATATTCAATAAACCGCTATAACTTTGAGTAAAACTAAAGCCAAAAGCTTTAAGAACTTTACACCACTACAACTTAAATTATCCATTTAATTGAGAAACTCATGACGACTAAAAATGCTGACATTGGCCTAGTGGGCCTTGCTGTAATGGGGCAAAACCTTGCCCTTAATATTGCCGATCACGGCTATACGATTGCAGTTTATAACCGCGATCCTAAAAAAATGGTAAATTTCATAGAGGAATGCAAAAAAAACGAACCATCACATGATCGCGTAATCGGCCATGCCGATTTAGCTTCTTTTGTCTTGAGCATTAAACGCCCGCGTAAAATTGTATTATTAGTTAAAGCTGGTAGTGCAACTGACGTAACAATTAACGCGTTACTGCCTTTCTTAGAGCAGGGGGATATTATTATTGATGGCGGTAATTCATTGTGGACAGACACAATCCGTCGCGAAAAAGAATTAACGGCAAAAGGCATTGATTATATTGGATCTGGCGTATCTGGTGGTGAAACAGGTGCACGCTTTGGTCCTAGCTTGATGCCTTCTGGCACACGTAAAGCTTGGGAAAGTTTAGAGCCAATTTGGCGTGATATTGCAGCTAAAGTAGATGCAAAAACAGGTGAGCCGTTAGAAGGCGCTTTGCCAGGAAAGCCAGTTGTAGGCGGTTTCTCCTGTACAGAATACATCGGCCCAGATGGTGCTGGTCATTATGTAAAAATGGTGCACAACGGGATTGAGTACATAGACATGCAATTAATTTGTGAAGCTTACTGGCTCATGAAAAACTTGCTAGGTATGGAAGCTGATGAAATTGGTCAGGTATTCGCCGAGTGGAATAAAGGACCATTATCAAGTTTCTTGATTGAAATCACCGCTGATATCTTGCAACAAAAAGATCCAATGGGGCCTGGCTTCTTAGTAGATAAAATTTTAGATACCGCTGGTCAAAAAGGCACAGGTCAATGGACAGCCGCTAATGCACTAGAGTTGGGCGCACCTGCTAATGCCATCGCGGCTGCAGTGTATGCACGTGCATTATCATCAATTAAAGAAGAGCGCGTTGCGGCAAGTAAAATTCTTAAAGGCCCAGCAATTAAGTTAGAATCTGATAAAAAAGCGGTAATTGAAGCGATTAAAAACGCGCTTTACTGCTCAAAAATTTGTGCTTATGCACAAGGTTTTCAACTCATTGATAAAGCGCAAGTCGCTTACAATTGGAAGCTTAACTTTGTCGAAATCGCACAGATTTGGCGTGGTGGTTGTATTATTCGTGCACGCTTTTTGCAAAAAATCACTGATGCTTATACATTAGATTCACGTTTGAAAAACCTCATGTTAGATCCTTACTTTACACAAGAACTCAGCAGTGGACAAACAGGCTGGCGTGATGTCATTGCTATGGCGGTAAAAAATGGTATTCCAGCACAAGGGTTCAGCGCAGCACTAGCCTATTACGATGGCTACCGCAGCGCCGTGTTACCAGCTAATCTTTTGCAAGGTCAGCGCGATTTCTTTGGCGCACATACTTACGAGCGTACCGATAAGCCGCGTGGCCAGTTTTACCATCTAGATTGGCCAGAAGCTGGACGCCCGCAACTAGAAGTCTAATCATGTGTTAAGCTAATCAGCTTATAAAAAGGGTGGTAAAGCAAATACTTCATCACCCTTTTTTGGCTTTAATTCTGAGCACTAATTTGATTATTTATACGCAATCGCAATTAGCTTCTAGCGATCGTAGAAACATCATTTTTTGGGAGTTTGAATCAATATTTTTTTTCGCGATTATTTTTGCATCCACTATTTTAGCAATTTTGTTGCTAGTTTTTGGTGCATAAATCTCATCTACTAACTGTTGGTTAATCAGATGTTGAGCTTGAATATTTTTTAAATTATTTTGTTGGGCCTGCATGTCACTTCCTTTTGGGTGGTCTTTTTAATTAATTTTAGGTACTTAAAATTTTGTTCCAAGTGTCTAAGATGCTCATTTAACACAATAAATTCAATTCTAAATAATTTATTGTGAAAACTTTTAAAGTTTAAAACTATTAAATTACAAATTGGTAATACTTAGTAAACAACGAACATCATCTTTAAAAGATGACTAATGTTTGATAAATTAAGCAATTTTTATACCTACTTTATTAAATTAACTCTATAAGTAACTGATTTAAATAAGCTTATTTTCTCGCATGTTTAACGACTCAATGCTAAAAAACTTCAGTGTTCAGCCGATTAAATTTACTAATGAGGTTTAAATTTCCGTAGAATACAAATGTTTATTAAATGCTACCAAATCACCTAGATTTTAGAAAATCAATTAAGTTTCGGTTAATCATATTTATTCAACATGCAAATTACGATAAACGGCAACAGCCGAAATTTTGAATCTAATGAAATGACAATTGCCGGTTTAATATTAGCGCTAGAGCTAGCAGGCAAGCGATTAGCCATTGAGCATAACGGTGAGATTGTGCCGCGTAGTCAGTTTGATGCGGTGATGCTGCAAAATGGTGACCAACTAGAAATAGTCGGTGCAGTTGGCGGTGGTTGAATGTGCTAGTTAATTGAGCAAGTGACAAAATTAAAGAAACATTATTTAAAGATATAACATGGATAATTTAATCATTGCGGGTAAACCTTACCACTCCCGTTTATTGGTCGGAACAGGTAAATATAAAGACTTTGTACAAACGCGTGCGGCGATTGATGCCAGTGGCGCACAAATTGTCACAGTGGCGATTCGTCGCACTAATATTGGTCAAACAGCTGGTGAGCCTTCTTTGCTAGAATATCTACCTCCAGAGGAATTTACATATCTTCCCAATACAGCTGGATGTTACTCCGCTGATGATGCAGTGCGTACTTTGCGTTTGGCGCGCGAGTTATTAAATGGTCATAGTCTGGTGAAATTAGAGGTGCTAGGCGACCCTAGAACTTTATATCCAAACGTGACAGAAACGATTGCGGCAGCTAAAGTGCTGGTTAAAGAAGGCTTCGATGTGATGGTTTACACTTCGGACGATCCGATTATTGCTAAACAACTTGAAGATATTGGCTGTTCTGCTGTCATGCCTTTAGCATCGCTCATTGGTTCTGGTATGGGTATTTTAAATCCATGGAACTTACAAATTATTATTGAAAATGCCAAAATTCCTGTGTTAGTAGATGCTGGCGTTGGCACTGCTAGTGATGCCGCGATTGCAATGGAGCTTGGTTGCCAAGGCATTTTAATGAATACGGCCATTGCTAGTGCAAATAATCCTATTTTGATGGCATCTGCTATGAAAAAAGCCGTAGAGGCTGGGCGTGAGGCTTATTTGGCCGGGCGCATGGCAAAGAAACTTTATGGTGCTGCACCTAGCTCACCAATAACAGGCTTAATTGATTAATATGGCAGAAAGCAATCAATATGGGTTTAGCGTAAGCGTAGTATCTGCTTTTATACCAGATCAATCTGATGTTGAGCAAAATCATTATGTATTTTCTTATAGCATTAAAATAACCAATACTGGTAATGTTCCAGCCCAATTAATCAGCCGCCACTGGGTGATTATTGACGCAATGGGCATAACGCAAGAAGTTAAAGGTTTGGGTGTGGTTGGTGCGCAACCCTTGTTAAATCCGGGCCAGCATTTTGAATATACGAGTGGCACTTCATTACATACTCCAGTTGGTAGCATGCACGGCACTTATCAAGTCGTGGCAGAAGACGGTACGCAATTTTCTGCAGTGATTGCACCTTTCACATTAAGTATGCCAAGGGTTTTGCATTGAACAAGCTTAATTTTTTATTATTAGTATTATTGGTGTTGCTAACCGATGCATGCGGTAAACAAAATATTAAACCAGTTACCGTAAAGCATCAGGGTCCAACACAAACAACAGCTTGTGATTGCGTTAATTCAAGCTCGAATAAGCCTGCTGATATTACGCCTGTGCAGTTGCCAGAATCTAGACCAACTTCAGGTAGCAAGCCGATTGACACTCCCAAAATTGCTGACTATAGTCTATTAAAGCCTGCTAAGTGGGATGAGATTGATGGTTTAAATCAAGATGACCTTACTCAAGCTTGGCCTGCATGGATACAAGGATGCTCGACACTGATTAATACGCCTGCTTGGAAATCCGCATGCACAGCAGCAAATAGCGTGAAAGGAACTAGTAACTATGCGATTAATATTTACTATAAAAAATACTTTACACCCTATTTAACCAACAACGCTGATGGCACAGATACTGGCTTAATCACGGGTTATTATGAGCCATTATTAAACGGTAGCCGTCATCAGTCTGTCCAAACACCTTACCCCCTATATAGCCTACCTACTGATTTGGTGACAGTAGAACTAGCTGATATTTACCCTGATCTAAAGTTTAAGCGTGTACGCGGGAAGCTAGTAGGTAACAAAGTGCTACCCTATTACACACGCGCAGAAATCGAAGCTGTTCCATCACCCTTACAAGGCCACGAACTAATGTGGATAGACGACATTATTGATGTGTTCTTCTTGCAGATTCAAGGTTCTGGTTTAGTACAACTGGAAAATGGTGAGCAAGTGCACGTGGGATATGCTGATCAAAATGGCTACACTTATAACTCTATAGGGCGCTTGCTAGTCGAGCGTGGAGAATTGACCCTAGACCAAGCGTCAATGCAGGGTATTAAGAACTGGACGCGCAATAATTTGGATAAGTTACGTGATCTCCTCAATAGCAATCCTAGCTATGTATTTTTTAGAGAGTTGCCAGCTAACTTACCAGGCCCGATTGGCGCATTGGGTGTGCCGATTATCGCTCAGCGTGTGGTTGCGATAGACCCAAAATATATTCCACTAGGTGCGCCAGTGTTTCTATCTACTAATCAACCTAACAGCACTGCACCTCTTAAGCGTTTAATGATGGCACAAGATACCGGTGGGGCTATTAAAGGTGGCGTTAGGGCAGATTTTTTTTGGGGTGCGGGTAATGAAGCTGGAAAACAAGCTGGTGCAATGAAGCAAAAAGGCAAAATTTGGGTACTATTGCCAAAAGAATTTGTATTTAAATAATCTGTAATAACTTTAAAATTTAGACAATAATAAAGAGTGCTATTCGCACCCTTTATTTAGTTAGGTAAAAAACCAATTATTTGTTCATTACGTACATTGTAACTTCAAAGCCAAAACGCATTTCAGTAGCTACTGGTATTGTCCACATAATATTTCTCCAAAGTGATGTTGAGTAATTTACGCGCTTGTTTTTATTACTGCCCCAAAAACTGCATTACATAAACAAGATAGTACGCGCTGCAGAAAAAATCTACTTATACAAAGTCATGAAAGAGCGCTCATGGTTTTCATTAGACGTTATCTTTTTTGAAAACTTAAAAGCATTTTTGTAAAATTTAAGTCGAAAATGAGGCTTTCAGCCACAAGGCAAAGCGCTTCATGTACTCTGGCTGGCGTATGCACATGTAAATAGTGACAATAATATTGAGTAAAGCAGTGACTAAAAATAACTGCGGAATACTTAAACCTTGCTTAAACATCAAGATGGAAAACACTGCTGAAACCACCATAAATAGTGCATTCATAATATTATTCGCTGCAATAATACGCGATTGGTAAGCTTTGTCAGATCGGGTTTGAATCAAGGCATAAAGCGGGACAATATAAACTCCACCAAATAAGCCGATAAACGCGATATCCAATAATAAACGCAAATTTTGGAATTGATGTTGTTCATTAGTTAAAAAGCTAAGGTAATCAAAAAAGTATTGATGATTAACAGCGGCATGAATACTCGTACTGGAAAAAAATAAATCTGCACCAAAAAGTGTTAAGCCGATGGCGCCAAGCGGCACTAAGCCAATTTCTACTGCGCCTCGTGATAATTTCTCGCACATCAATGAGCCGATGCCGATGCCTAAAGAAAATACGGTAAGCAGTAAAATAAACACGCTTTCATCACCATATAAAGTCGTTTTCGCAAAATTTGGGAATTGCGCTAATACGGTTGCCCCATAAAACCAAAACCATGAAATACCCACAATGGCCAACCATATAGCTTGCTGACCCCAAATAAGTTTTACATTATGATAAGTTTCAGTTATTGGATTCCAATTAATTTTTAGGCTAGCATCTGCCGCTGGCGAGTTTGGCACGCCACGACTTACCCAGTACCCCAGTGCTGAAAACATAATAATGACGATGGCTGTGATCATTTCACCGCCTTCACGCATGGCTAACCATGCGCCTAATACCTGACCAATTAAAATCGCAACAAAACTGCCCATTTCTACCATACCGTTGCCGCCTACGAGCTCTTTTTGGTTGAGGTGTTGTGGTAAGTAGGCGTATTTAATTGGTCCAAATAATGTCGAGTGCATGCCCATCATGAACAATGGGGCGACCAGCAACCATAATGTATGCGTGAGAAATCCTAAGCCAGCAAATAACATGATGAAAATTTCAAATACTTTAACAAAACGGATAAGTTTAGATTTTTCAAATTTGTCGGCTAATTGCCCGGCGGTGGCCGAGAATAAAAAGAACGGTAGAATAAATAACCCGGGTAACAAAGTGGCGAGTGTTGCACCATCAATGGTTGTGCGGCTAGTGGGATGAAATGCAATTAAGGTAACGAGCGCGGTTTTAAATACATTGTCATTAAACGCACCTAAAAATTGCGTCCAAAAAAATGGTTTAAAACGGTTTTCACGCATCAGTGAAAATTGGTTGCTCATATTAGGTCTCGTTCATGTTTATTGGGGTACTTAGTTTGATTGATTGTTGTGGAATCAAAGGAATGGCTTGTTTCAAACAAGGTAGCAGGAAAAGAGCGACCTTCAAAGCTTAACAGTCGCTTTAACGCAAAATCAAACATGAGTAGATAATCTTCTAAATGGCTTGATAAGCCAGTTAAACAAGGGTAGATATGCTAGGTTTTGGACAGTACTTATTAACAGCAAGGGTGGCCGCTGTTAGCCCTAATGCACCTTTGGCTAATAAAAAATGACGACGATTCGTTAAGCAGTTTCTGCCAGCTTTTTAAGTTTGACATAATCAATCTTCCCTGTGCCTAGTAACGGCAGCTCTTTTACTACAATAATCTTTCTTGCTACGGCTATTTCTGGGCTACTAAGCTCACGTGCTGCAATTTGTAGGGCATCTCTATTTAAATTATTATCAGTAGTAAATAGTAAAATATTTTCACCACGTTGAGGGTCTGGTTGAGTAGTCGCAGAATGCTGCTGTTCAGGAGAGGCTTTATTTGCCAATAACTCAACAGTTTCTAGTGACACCATTTCGCCCGCTACTTTTGCAAAACGTTTAACTCGGCCTTTTATAATAACAAAGCCATCTGAATCAATTTCTACAATATCGCCTGTGTTATACCAGCCGTCGATGAGTGGTTGAATGACGCCTGGATTATCAAATAAGTAATAACCTAGCATTACATTAGGACCTTTTACGGAAAGAAGTCCACCATTTGTTATTCCTGGCACAATTTCTAACTTTGGTACTAAGCCTGGCATTAGGCAGCCTACAGTCCCCATTTTGTTCGCCATTGGTGTGTTAACCGAAAGCACAGGCGCGCACTCCGTTGCGCCATAGCCCTCTAAAATACGGATACCGAATTTATCAGCCCAAGTTTTACGAACTTCTTCGTTCAGTCTTTCTGCACCAGCCACTACATAACGTAATTTGTAAAAATTATAAGGATTTGCAAACTTGGCATAATTAGCTAAAAATGTACTGGTGCCAAATAAAACTGTGCAACCACGGTCATAAATGACTTCTGGAATCACGCGATAATGTAGAGGAGATGGATAGAGAAATAATTTAGTACCCGCTATTAACGGTAAAATTGCACCGCAAGTAAATCCAAAAGCATGGAATAAGGGCAGCGTAATCATAAACTTATCAGCAGGAGAGAAATCAATCACTGATCTAATTTGTGCTGTATTTGCTAATATGCTGCTATGCGAATGTACAACACCTTTTGGTTTTCCTTCAGAACCTGATGTAAATAAAACCACTGCTGGGTTTTTGGGGTTCGTCTTAGATGTGAGCAGGCGAATGGCTAGCCTTGGAAACCAACGCGCAAAGCCTACTAACCATAACTTATCTAACAGACTAAATCGTTGTTTTAAGTCTTCGAGATAAATAATTTTAATATTTTTTAAACCATTGATTACATCATCTAATTTACCTGATTCAATAAATTGGCGCGAACTAATAATCGTTTTAATATTAGCAACAGTACAAGCGTTTTGCACACCTGCTGCGCCAGCGGTGTAGTTAAGCATGGCTGGTACGCGTTTGAGTGCACTCATGCCGTATATTAAGCACACAGTACTAGTGACGTTAGGCATGAATATCCCTACATTTTCATCAGGCTCAGTGTCTTTGCTAGTCAGTTTACCTAAAGCAAGTATTTTGCTTAATAATTCACCATAGTTCTCTTCAATTTGGTGCATATCCTCTACTAATCGAGTTTTGCTGCCATATATGTCTTTTGCGTCTAAAAATGCTTCAAATAACGTTTGCACAGGAGCTGAACTAAACAGCATGTTTTGCATAATGCGGCGCATGGCATCACCACTTAAACGGCGACGCAATTTGGCAATTGGCGCATCTGGCATATTAATATACGTAGTAGGTAAAATATTAATAGTCACTTTTGGCAATATCTTTTTTGGGTGGTTGTCATTTAAACGGCTAAAGTACGAGCGTGCAGCGCCATCTAAGCGCACCGGCAAAATGGTTGCACCAGTTTTTGCCGCGACAAATCCTAGACCATCATACACTTTCATCAAGCTACCTGGCTGTGTGATGCGGCCTTCTGGGAATATGACAATAGGCTTACCTGCCTCGAGTAATTTAATGGCTTTTTTCATAGCGAGCGGGCTAGAAGGATCAACCGCTAAATAGGGCGTTAAGCGTAAAATTTGGCGAAATAACCAACTGTCGAGCACGTTACTATGCAATACAAAAGTGGCAGGAATAGGTAAAAATAATCCGAGTAATAAGCCATCTAAAAGCGACTCATGGTTGGCTATAATCAGTAGCTTGTTTTCACCCAAATCATTGGCCTTGGGGATATTTTCTAAGCCAGTTATTTCTATACGAAATAATAAACGGCTAAGTAGTTTTAAAAACATGGCAACCATATGGCTTTTCCCTTTTTTATTTTGTTTCTGAATGGCGTTTGCCGCCTTTTGGCTAGTTTAAAGAAGTGAGTCAGCATTCAGCTTTTATATATTGAAGAACTAAGCTTAAGCGCTCTTCGATAAAAGCTAAATTAATCCAAAAATAGACTTCCTTACCAACTTTTTCTGACACTAGTGCGCCGCTATTGTGGAGGATTTTAAGGTGGTGCGTTACGGCTGTTCGACTTAGTATGCTCGCCGAAACAATTTGTAAAATATTTAAGCGTTCACCATGCTCAAAACTGAGCAATATGCGCTGACGATGTGGATCTCCCAATGCAATAAAAAGTTGAGAGGTATCTTTAAAAGGTAGCGGTATATCGGCGACTGTTTTCATAACTATATAATTAGTTATATAGTTATTAATGTCAAGTGATAAATGCTGAGTTTTTATTGGCTGTTAAGTTATTTAATATTAACGCTGTAATAGGCAATTCATTGCATTCTGTACTGGAGTCACTTTAAGAAGTTCATCAACGAAAAAACGGATGCCTGAGCATCCGTTTTTTAGTACCACATTGACTAATTAATTCTTAGTAATGATAAGCACGTTCGCCATGCTCAGTTGTATCTAAACCTTCACGTTCTGTTTCTTCAGAAACGCGCAGACCGATAACAACATCCACAATTTTGTAAGCAATAAATGCAACAAGACCTGACCATACTAATGTTGTACCCACGGCCCAAATTTGGCTTGTCATTACTGTGGCCATGTCATAAGTACCCACTGCATTAGCAACGTAGTCATAAACACCCGTACCTCCTAATGCTGGATTAACTAAGATACCAGTACTTAATGCACCGAAGATACCACCAATACAATGCACACCGAATACATCTAGTGAGTCATCGTAACCCATCATTGCTTTTACTTTAGTCACAAATAAGAAGCATAGTGGTGAAACGATTAAGCCTTGTACGATCGCACCCATTGGGCCTACAAAACCACACGCAGGTGTGATTGCTACTAAACCAGCAACAGCACCAGATGCAGCACCTAACATAGATGGTTTACCTTTAAAGAACCACTCAGTAAACATCCAAGATGAAGCTGCAGCACAGGTCGCTAACAATGTGTTAGCAAACACTAAGCTAGCAAAGCTACTTGCTTCAAGATTAGAACCAACGTTGAAGCCAAACCAACCTACCCACAATAATGCAGCGCCAATCATGGTCATTGTTACGCTGTGAGGAGCCATTGCTTCTTTACCAAAACCGATGCGTTTACCTAGTACTAAAGCACCTACTAAGCCAGCAATACCAGCATTAATATGAACGACAGTACCACCTGCAAAGTCTAGTGCGCCTTTAGCCCATAAGAAACCAGCAGTTTTTGTCACTGTATCAAGGGTTTCAGCATTAGTAATTGCATCAGGCCCAGCCCAGAACCATACCATATGCGCGATTGGCAAGTATGAGAAAGTAAACCAAAGCACCATAAACGCTAACATAGCAGAAAACTTTATACGCTCAGCAAATGCACCAACAATCAATGCAGGGGTAATAACTGCGAAAGTAAGTTGGAATACCATGAACATATATTCTGGGATGTAGACACCTTTACTAAAAGTGGCCGCAGGTGAATCTGGTGTCATGCCGTGTAAGAAAACACGATCTAGGCCACCAAAAAATGGCGTACTACCTTGTGTAAACGCAATGCTGTAACCGTAAACAGCCCACAGCACACCTAATACACAGGTAATCATAAATGTTTGCATCAACACAGATAGCATATTTTTGCTACGTACCATACCACCGTAAAATAAGCCCAAGCCCGGCACACACATCATTAACACTAACACGGTTGCAACAATCATCCATGCAATGTCGCCTTTATTAAAGGTAATAGCAGGTGTGGCGGCTGGCGCTGCTGCAGGAGTTGCCTTTGCGGCGGCTGGTGCAGCAACAGCGGCTGGTTCTGCAGCAGATGCAGGCACGGCCTCTGTAGTTACGGCTGGCGCAGGAGGAGCAGCGTCCTCAGCAAAACTAGTACCTAATGAGCCTAAGCCTATCAGCGCAACTAACGATAACATTGATAATATTTTTTTCACGTTGTATCCCCTTTAGAGTGCGTCTGGACCGGTTTCACCGGTACGGATGCGATAAACTTGTTCGAGATTAAAGACAAAAATTTTGCCATCACCAATTTTTCCAGTGGCAGCAGAGCTTTCAATTGCATCTACTACTTGATCTAGCAAATCATCTTTAATAGCGACTTCTAATTTTACTTTTGGTAAAAAATCCACCACATATTCAGCGCCACGGTAAAGCTCAGTATGGCCTTTTTGACGACCAAAACCTTTTACCTCGGTAACGGTAATACCTTGTACGCCAATCGCAGACAAAGCTTCTCGTACTTCATCAAGTTTAAAAGGCTTAATTATTGCAGATACAAATTTCATGAGTGCCTCCTAGTTGTCGTTTTAATAACAAACGAATTTATATAACTAACTACCAAAATTAGGATAACAATCTTGCGAGTGTTATCCAATAATTAAAATTTAAATGATAACTTAAAATGTTTTTTGTATGAAAACAGTGAATGTATCATCACCGATGTTATGACCATTGTGTGTAACCTTTATCTTTAGCATTTGTGTCAGTGTAATAAGCGCCAAGATTCACACCGTTGCTCCAGGATTTAGTTAAACCTAGTTTGTAGTCTGTATAGATGTAGAAATCATTATTGTCGATACCACCTGCTTTACCATCATATTTTTGACGACCAACGTGACCATTGATTGTTAAACCAGTATCACCAATTGGATAGTTTGCATTTAACTCAACGTAGTAAGTACCATCTGCATTGGGTACGCCAAAAGTATCTGTAAAGGAGTAAGAAACCTTAGCTTGCAACCATTGGTATGATAATGCAGCGTAGCCTTCTAATGTATAGGGATCATTAAAACCTGGGTTAGACTTGCCGGCAACAGTTTTTTTGCCTGGGTATACATAATTCAATAAACCTACATCATAACCAATACCTGTTTCGCCAATAGTACTGCGAAAACCACCATAGATATCCCACTCTATGCTTGATGCGTGATACTGACCACCATCTTCAAGCCAGCTTATGTTCGAACCACATGTGCCAGCATAAAAACCGCTAGAATGTGAGTAATCAACACCGCCTTGTAGTGCTGGTTTTTTGTCAGTTTGAGTTAAACCGCGAAAAACGTATTGACTATAAAGACCAATGTTGTAAGTGAATGTATGTGGAGATGTAGGCTCTGCAGTTGCTGGTGTAGCTTCATCAGCCATTGTAATTGTTGGTAGTGCAAACGCTGCTAATAATGCTGTAGCTAAAAGTAATTTACGCATAACTTTCCTCTTTGAAAATAACTAATAAAACGAATTACTAAATTCTAAACAATAGGCACTTGCAATTTATGTGCCAATGTAAATTTACAATAGAAACAATAACATAAGTAATTTTAAGCAATAAACGTTTATCTACAGATTGTTTTAAATCTGCTAAAATAAACCAAAATATAATGTAATTAATATGTTAAATACAAGGAGTTGATATGATTGATACACAAAAAATTAACGATTTATCAAATAAAATCAAAGGGTTAGTGGGATCTTCACCACTGGCGGATGTGGAAAAAAACATTCATGCACTATTAAAGAGCGCATTCACCAAAATGGAGCTAGTTTCGCGTGAGGAGTTTGATGTGCAAACAGAGGTTTTGCGCGCTACCAGACTTAAATTAGAAGCATTAGAGGCAAAGCTGGCTGCGATTGAATCAAGCACAGATAGCACAATAGATAAAACAATCAATAAGCCTAACGCATGAATTTAGCGGTGCTTTACAGCAGGGCACTAGCAGGAATGGAGGCGCCAGAAGTGGTGGTTGAAGTACATTTAGCAAATGGCCTGCCTAGTTTCACAATTGTTGGTTTGCCGGAAACAGAGGTAAAAGAGAGTAAAGACCGAGCTCGTGCGGCGATTCTAACATCACAGTTTGATTTTCCCGCGGGTCTATTACCGTCAATTTAGCGCCTTCAGATCTACCTAAAGAGAGTGGGTGTTACGATTTGCCCATTGCATTGGGTATTTTAGCGGCCTCTGGTCAAATACCACTGGAGTCCTTAAATCGATATGAATTTGCTGGAGAGCTAGCGGTTACGGGTGATTTACGTCCAATCGGTGGCGCGTTGGCTATGACGTATCAAATGACTTATAAATTGGAAAAAGCATCGAGTGATTTGCCGAAAATTGGCGAAAAACCAAGTAACAAAAGTGTCATAAAGATTAAACGAGAATTTATTCTGCCCCAAAATAGTGCAGCTGAAGCTGCTTTAGTCAGCGATGCGATTATTTTCCCTGCAAACTCCTTATTAGAAGTTTGTGCGCACTTAGCTGGTCATACAGCGTTACAACCCTATAAGCCTAGGCCGCATGTTGCTCAAGCAATATATGCGAACTTTAGTGAAGTAAAGGTGCAATCATTACCAAAACGCGCCTTAGAAATTGCTGCTGCTGGTGGCCATAGTGTGTTG
>JACMMS010000057.1 GCA_014378915.1 Methylophilaceae bacterium | reverse complement strand
TGGTGCGCCCGAAGAGATTCGAACTCCTGACCCCTTGGTTCGTAGCCAAGTACTCTATCCAGCTGAGCTACGGGCGCGCAAGGCAAACATTATACGCAATGTTGATTTTTATTCCAGCAAAAAATCAAATTAATACAACATACGCCATAATTACTTTTTAATACTTTGGCGGAGAACGAGAGATTCGAACTCTCGATACAGGGTTAAGCCCGTATGCTTCCTTAGCAGGGAAGTGCCTTCGACCACTCGGCCAGCTCTCCGTTTTTTAAACGCCATACAACATAATTTCTGTAAAAATACTGCATTTACAAGGGCGTGATAATACGCGATTACCAACTAAAAATCAATCTTACAGAGAAGATTAGCGTGTAAATTAATAAATAAATTTACACTTCTTCTAATTCAAACGCTTTATGCAATACACGTACTGCAAGCTCCATGTATTTTTCATCAATTACTACAGCAATTTTGATTTCGCTGGTTGAAATCATTTGGATATTGATGCCTTCTTCAGCCAGTGTGCGGAACATTTGACTAGCAATGCCAACGTGTGAGCGCATACCGATACCAACGACTGATACTTTGGCAATTTTTTCATCGCCAGTAATTTCGCGGGCATGAATAAGCGGTTGTACTTTTTCTTTGAGCACATTAATCGCTTTTGTAAGCTCATTTTTATGTACGGTAAACGTGAAATCGGTAGTGCCATCTGCACCCGTGTTTTGGATAATCATATCCACATCAATGTTTGCTTCGGCGATAGGGCCTAAAATTTGATAAGCGATGCCTGGTTTATCTGGCACACCTGATACCGTGACTTTGGCTTCGTCGCGATTAAATGCGATGCCAGAAATAATGGGCTGTTCCATGCTGCTATCCTTATTTTCATCTTCAAATGTAATTAAAGTACCGTCGCCTTCTTCCTCAAAGCTAGAAAGTACACGGAGTTTCACTTTATATTTACCTGCAAATTCTACTGAGCGTGTTTGTAATACTTTGCTCCCTTGCGATGCAAGCTCTAGCATTTCTTCAAATGTAATTGATTTTAAGCGGCGTGCTTCAGGCACAACGCGTGGATCGGTTGTGTAAACCCCATCTACATCGGTGTAAATTTGGCATTCATCAGCGCGTAATGCTGCGGCTAATGCCACCCCCGTGGTATCTGACCCACCACGACCAAGCGTTGTAATATTACCGTGCTCATCAACACCCTGAAAGCCAGCGACTACGCACACATAGCCCGCATCCAAATCTGCTTTCAAATGATGCTGATCAATATTGAGAATACGCGCTTTGGTATGAGCGTTGTCCGTTAAAATCTGCACTTGGGCACCAGTGTAACTTTTCGCTTTAATACCTAGCTCAATCAGAGCCAGTGCTGTCATGCCGATTGTTGCTTGCTCGCCCGTCGATAAAATCATATCTAGTTCACGCGGGTCTGGTTGTGCCATCAACTCTTTTGCCAACGCAAGCAGCCGATTTGTTTCGCCGGACATTGCTGATACTACGACAACAATTTGATGCCCCATCGCCTTGTAGCGAGCGACTCGCTGCGCTACATTACGGATACGCTCAGGGTTGGCAACTGAAGTTCCGCCATATTTCTGTACAATTAGTGCCATAATTTTTCTAAAGTTTAATTAATAATTTAATAAAAAGCTTAAGTTTTGAAGATTATCTTTAAAACTACTAGTTGAATTTTTGTAAAACCCATGTGTTTACGCTTGCCAATGCTGCTGGTAAGGCGCTAGCATCAGTGCCGCCAGCCATCGCCATATCTGGTTTGCCGCCACCTTTTCCGCCCACTTGTAAAGCAACAAAATTCACCAATTCGCCAGCTTTTACTTTAGCAGTTAAATCATTTGTAATACCTGCTGCCAAGCTTACTTTGCCATCATTTACACTGGCTAACACAATAGCTGCAGATTTCAGCTTATCTTTCAGCTTGTCCATTGTTTCACGTAAGGTGTTCGCATCCGCACCTTCTAGTGTCGCTGCCAGCACTTTAACACCGTTGATATCGGTAGCCTGACTCATCAAATCATCACCTTGACTTGATGCTAATTTTGATTTTAAACGCCCTAGTTCTTTTTCGAGTGACTTAATGTTATCAGCCATTTGGCCAATTTTAATTGGTAAATCGTAGACGGGTGCTTTTAGTTCGCTGGTTAATTGGTTTAACAAAGCCTGCTGTTTCTGCACCAAGTTTAAAGCACCTTCACCTGTAGTGGCCTCAACGCGACGGACGCCAGCTGCAACTCCACCTTCAGAGGTTATTTTAAATAGGCCTATTTCACCAGTCCGGCTAACGTGAGTGCCACCACATAACTCTCGTGTAGTACCAATATCTAGTACACGCACTTCATCGCCGTATTTCTCGCCAAACAGCATCATGGCACCAGTTTTTTGCGCATCTTCAATAGGCATTACGCGTGCTTGTGTTTTGGCATTGCTTAAAATTTCTGCATTGACGATACGCTCTACGCGTGCAATTTCTTCATCTGTCATCGGTGCATTGTGTACAAAGTCGAAGCGGGTTTTTTCAGTATCGACTAATGAGCCTTTTTGTAACACGTGTTCGCCTAAAACATCTCGCAATGCTTGATGCATGAGGTGAGTAGCCGAGTGGTTGCGCATCGTTGCGGCACGGGCTTGTATGTTCACTCGTGCGGTTAACTTATCGCCTAGACTGATCTTGCCTGTCGTGAGTGTGCCGTGATGACCAAATACCGCTGCTTGAATTTTTTGCGTGTCTTCAACTGAAAAAATACCGTCGGCAACCCGTAATTCGCCAGAGTCACCAATTTGACCGCCAGACTCTGCATAGAATGGTGTGCTATCTAACACTACAACGCCCACATCGCCTTCTGCTAGTTGGTTCACTGCTATACCATCTTTGTATAGCGCCAAAATCTTAGCAATAGATTCTAATGATTCATAACCTTTAAAGTCTGTGTTCGCGCCATCGTAATCAAGGTTGGCCGCCATTTTAAACTTACCAGATGAGCGTGCTTGTTCTTTTTGACGTGTCATGGCTTGTCCAAAACCAACTGTATCCACACTAAGGCCACGTTCACGACAAATATCTTGAGTGAGATCTAGTGGGAATCCGTATGTGTCATGTAGTTTGAAAGCCACTTCCCCGCTAAAAACTTTCTTTCCAGACAGTGCCAAGAGTTCACTTTCAAAAATCGCCATGCCGTTTTCAATGGTTTCAAAGAAACGGTCCTCTTCCTGTTTTAACATTTCTGCAATGCGTATTTGATTAGCTTTTAGCTCTGGATAAGCATCACCCATTGTCACTACTAAATCAGGTAGCATTCTATGGAAGAACGCTTTGCGTGCTCCAAGTTTGTAACCGTGGCGAATCGCGCGACGAATAATTCTGCGCAATACATAACCACGCCCCTCATTGCCTGGGATCACGCCGTCGGCGATTAAGAATGAGCAAGCGCGTATATGGTCAGCGAGTACCTTTAGAGAAGTATTTAGATAGCCTTCTCCTTTCTCTCTAATTATTATCTCAAAGTCCGCATCATTTCTATATGTTTCGAAAATAGCTAATCTTGCACTAGCAATAAGTTTCTGAAACAAATCAATTTCGTAGTTAGCATGTACGTGTTGTAGTACCGCAGAAATGCGCTCCAAACCCATGCCTGTATCTACCGATGGTTTAGGCAGTGCATGCATCACACCTGCTTCATCACGGTTAAATTGCATGAATACGTTGTTCCAGATTTCAATGAAACGGTCGCCGTCTTCATCCGGGCTGCCTGGAGGACCGCCAAAGTGGTGGTCGCCGTGGTCGTAGAAAATTTCGGTACAAGGGCCACATGGGCCAGTGTCGCCCATCATCCAGAAGTTATCTGAGGCGTAGCGTGCACCTTTGTTGTCGCCAATGCGGATAATACGCTCGGCTGGTACACCGATTTTGTCATGCCAAATATTGTAGGCTTCATCATCGTCTGCATAAACGGTAACAGTAAGTTTGTCTTTTGGAAGCTTGAAAACTTCGGTGAGTAGCTCCCAGGCGTAAGCAATCGCATCATCTTTGAAGTAATCGCCAAAACTAAAATTACCCAACATTTCAAAAAATGTGTGGTGGCGTGCGGTGTAGCCAACATTCTCTAAGTCATTGTGTTTACCACCAGCACGGACACATTTTTGGCTGCTAGTTGCGCGCATGTATGGGCGTTTGTCAAAACCTAAAAACACGTCTTTAAATTGATTCATCCCAGCGTTAGTGAATAGCAGGGTCGGGTCGCCGTGTGGAACCAGCGAGCTAGATGCAACTATTTGATGACCTTTGGAGGCGAAGAAATCCAGAAATGTTTGGCGAATCTCGTTAGTGCTAGGTTTATTATTCATCTGCTCTTTTATTCATCTTGAATATTTTGATTTAATACTTTTTTAATGACATCAAAGCTAAAGCCACGACTTTGTAAAAATCTTGCCCGTGATGCCCACTCGTTCCTATTTGCAGGCTGTGTTTTGTATTTTTTACGGCAAATATCAGCAGCATTTGCTAGCTCATCAGTTTTAACATTGGCAATTGCGGCGGAAATTAAAATTTCTTCCACGCCCTTTTTTTTAAGCTCCTGTGCAATGCGGCTGCTACCAAATTTAGCTTTGCGTGCATTTACTACTTGTTCGGTAAAGCGTTCATCTGATACTAGGCTACGCGCTTTAAAATCCTCAACTACTTCATCAATTTTTAGGTAGAGCCACTCTAAATTTAATTCGACCGCTGCTACTTGCTTGATTTCTGTAAAATTAGTGCTAAATGCATCATCTGGTTCTCTATTGATAATGTACGTAGTTTCGCTATTTTTAGCTTGACTCTTTTTGGATTCACTATCTTCAGACCCGCTGCATCTAGTTTCACAATCTTCAAATGCGCCAGCCCTAAGCTTTTGCCTCAGCTCTTGCGTTGAAAATTCCCTTAAAGACAAATAATAAACAGCTTTGTTTGTTAATCGTTGCTTTGCCTTTTTTTGGCTTTTTGTTAGTTCACTATCTGCTAAGATAACCTCAGATTGCGCTTCTTCGTCCACACTATGGGCAGATTCATTGCTCGCTAAGATCGTTTCAAACTCACTGCTTTTTAACTCAGAGCGCAAAAACTGATTTAATAGTTCTCGCGCTGTATTTAATCTGTCATTGTTCAATTTCTCATTGCCAGACATTTTTTAGCCAATAGTTAATTTAGTATTTAGTCATCCGCGTCATCTGGGCCAATAGTTTTAACAACAGCGTCTAAATTACCTTTAGCATTAGCGCGGATTTTTGCATCAATTTCATTTGCAATGGCGGGATTTTCGCGTAAAAATTCACGTGAATTATCTTTACCTTGGCCAATTTTTTCGCCCTGATAGCTATACCAAGCGCCGGCTTTTTCAACGATTTTTAAATTAGCACCTAGCTCAATAATTTCGCCTTCGCGTGAAATACCTTCGCCATATAAGATATCAAATTCCGCCTGTTTGAAAGGCGGAGCTACTTTATTTTTTACAATTTTTACACGTGTTTCAGAGCCAATGACTTCATCGCCACGCTTAATCGCACCAGTACGGCGTATATCTAAACGCACAGATGCATAGAACTTAAGTGCGTTACCACCGGTTGTTGTTTCTGGGTTACCAAACATCACGCCAATTTTCATACGGATTTGGTTAATGAAAATCACCATGGTGTTGGTGCGTTTAATATTACCTGTGAGTTTACGCAATGCTTGTGACATTAACCGCGCCTGCAAGCCCATATGGCTATCGCCCATTTCACCTTCAATTTCAGCGCGAGGTACAAGTGCAGCTACCGAGTCAATAACCACGATATCTACTGAGCCAGAGCGTACTAACATATCGGCAATTTCTAAGGCTTGCTCGCCTGTGTCAGGCTGTGAAATCAATAAATCGGGTACGTTAACACCAAGTTTTGCAGCATATTGCGGGTCTAATGCATGTTCCGCATCAATAAAAGCAGCTACGCCGCCTAGCTTTTGCATTTCAGCAATAACAGAGAGTGTAAGTGTAGTTTTACCTGATGACTCTGGGCCATATATCTCAATCACGCGACCACGAGGTAAGCCGCCTATGCCAAGTGCAATATCTAAACCAAGTGAACCTGTAGATACGGCTTGAATATCACTCGCTACATCGGCATCACCCATGCGCATGATTGAGCCTTTGCCAAATTGCTTTTCAATTTGCGAAAGTGCTGCCGCAAGCGCCTTGCTTTTGTCCTCGTCTACTTTGCTGATTTTGTCTGCTGATTTTTCCGCCATAGCGATTTTGCCTTTAGTTTTAGGTGCGTAATTTAACTCCTGATTATTTCATAAATAAGGAATTTAAGTAAGCCCACGGCACTACTCAAATTGAGATAAGTGCGTGATTTTAATGAGTAGTTGCGACAATATAAATTTTACAGACTGCAAACGAATTGCTTCGCGCGTGCCTGTGAAGTGTTGTATGTAGGTTTCAGTATGTAATTTTTCGCGCAAACAAATACTGAAGCAAACTGTGCCTAATGGTTTATCTGCTGTACCACCATCAGGACCTGCGACGCCAGTAATGCTGGCTGTAACGTTGGCTAGGCTTGCTAATAGCGCGCCTTTTGCCATTTCTGCTGCCGTTTGTTCACTTACCGCACCAAATTTTTCTAATGTGATTGAGCTTACATCTAGCATGTCGATTTTTGCATTGTTACTATAAGTAACAAAACTGCGATCAAGCCATGCTGAGCTGCCTGCAATGGCGGTGATATATTGGGTTGCCATGCCGCCTGTGCAGGACTCAGCAAAGGCAAGCTTGTAATTTCGCTCTTTCAAAGCTGAGCCTAGTTCGGTGGCTAAAGTTAAAAGTAGCTTATGCATAGTAGTCAAACTTTTGTGCTAACCAGCATGATTATTTTTAGGCTGATAATGGCATAAACCGCTGCCAATATGTCATCAAACATCACTCCAAAGCCGCCTTTAAGTTTGGCATCCACTTGGCGAATTGGAAATGGTTTCCAAATATCAAATAATCTAAATAGTAGGAATGCGGCGATCCACCAAATCCAAGTGTAGGGCGTAAACATAAGCACCAACATCATGGCGACGATTTCATCCCAGACAATGCTACCGTGGTCTGGTGCGCCTAAGTGCTGGCCTGTAACCCCACACAAAGGCACTCCGACAATAAAAAACGTGCCGATAATAAACCACTGCACCAGCTCGGGTAAGGGAAAAATCAGCCGAAATAGAGGTAAGCCCATGAGTGTACCAAATGTGCCAGGCGCTTTTTTGGCTAAGCCGGTACCAAAGCCTAGAGCGAAAAAGTGCGCAGGGTGGCGCAGTAAAAAATTTATATTAGGTAATGTTGGTAAATTCACGTTTTAATTCTTTAAATTGTGGCTAGAGCCAATTAAGCTAAAGCCCATTAATATGGGTTACATGGTAACATTTGTTTAAAAATTAGGCTTTAAATCCCCATCATACTTTAAGTAAAAGATCATCACGACACACCTTCAATACATTTTTAGTGTAGATACTTTTAGCAACTCGGTTAAAGTATGGTTAAAAAATGGATGATTTAAAAAAACCAAACGCGGCAAGCTGGGAAAAGCAGCAGACATTTGCATCGCCATATTCATTAACTGGGCGTTCATTAGCCTTGGATTGCAGCGTTTTGATTTGTCTTTCCGCTACATGTTTCTGGCCAACATAGCCCTGTTTTGGCGGTACTATTTTTACAGCTTGTTGGCCTAAACGTGGTGGCTATCAGGGTTGGTTTCTTGATCGTGCAGGAAGTTATGAATGGTTCATAGAAACTGAAGTCATGACAGTTGCGAGCGACAACGCTCGGACTTTTTATACATGGTCGAGCATTATCGTATTTTAGCAGGTTGCTGATTATTACTACCTGTATCTCCGCAAATTTTATGCGGTGGCAAATACTAAAGCTGCTGAAGTCTTATCTGTACATGTCGATGTTAACATAAAGATAAAGCAATATTGGCAAGCGCATACTGATTGTTACCAGCAAATTTTATGTGCGCCTTCTCAACATGCTATTAAAGCTTATTTTAAGCCTTTGTTAAACAACTCAAAGTTGGGCGTAAAACTTTCGTTGATGCAGCATGTTGATACCTTAGCTTTTAAAGCTGGCTTTGCGCAATTTGCTGGCTTGGTGTTGTTAGAAGTAACGATGTATGCGATCAACAATTATTGGTCATTTGCTCCTGCTACGGTATTTAACCAGTATGGCATTGGTACTTATTGGCTCAATTTTAGTTTAATTTATTGGCAGGGTTTGTTGTGTGTCATTTGGTGGCAAGCCACTACTGGCTAAATAGATTCTATCTCATGGTGCATGCACCCACGCTGTTAGTAGAGGTGATTTATTTTTTAACTAATAATAGTTTGTGGCATTTTTCTTTGTATGTGGACTCGACATGCCATTGGGTAGCGTGGGTTATGCAACTGGTTTGGCTGGTTATTATTGTTGGTCGCGTGATTCATTTGCTATTTAAATTACCCAGCCCTACAACTTTATATTTAACCAGCGTATTTATGTTCTTTGCTTATGTTGTGTTTGGTTCATTTACAAAACTATCGTTTTTTATACACGATTATCGCCAAGATGATGCGAATTTGGCGGCAGAAAATGCGCAACCTAAATTAGATGTAGAGAGCACTTTTTATAAACAACCGAGACTAGTGGCTAATGCTGTCACCAATTTAGCGCCATAACGTGAAGGCTATGCAGATTTGTATTTTCTAGGCTTTGCTGGCCGATCGGATGACAAAGTATTTGCTAATGAGATGACGTTCGCCCAAAAATTGTTCGATACGCATTATGACACCCAAGGACATTCGATTGCGCTACTAAATAGTTACGGCACTTTTGAAAAAGTGCCGATTGCAACCGCACATAATTTGACCGACGCGTTAAATGGTGTGGCAAAACGTATGAATGTGGAAGAGGATATTTTATTTTTGTTTTTAAGCTGGCATGGATCAAGAAACTTTAATCTATCAGTTGCTTTTTATCCGGTGCAACTAAATGATTTGTCTGCCGATGAATTGAAAAAGATACTAGATGAGTCTGGCATTAAAAACCGTGTCATTGTAGTTTTAGCTTGTTATTCTGGCGGATTTATTGATGCGCTAAAAAACGATAATACGTTGATTTTAACTGCCGCCAGACGAGATAGAACTTCGTTCGGTTGCGGGGTTGAGTCAGAATTTACTTATTTTGGTGATGCTTTTTTTGTGCAAGCTTTAAGTGGTAAGCCCTTTGCCGGAATAAGGTTTAAAAAAGTTGGAAGGTCAGCAACAGGCTCCTTTACCGACATTTATGCAGGCCTTTGCGCAAGCTAAAACCACTATTGCAGCGCATGAGAAGGCTGAGTTTGGAAATTTAGAACAACCGGAAAATAAGCCATCAGAGCCACAAGTTTTTGAGGGCAACGCTACCAAGTTTAAGCTAGAAGCTTGGTATGAGCAACTTAAACAACAAGGGTAAGTTTTTTATGCAAAATGATCGAAACCTGTTTTGCTTGTTGTAACAGGCTGGTGATTGCAATCTAAAACAATCAATTCTTGTTGAACGGTGATTTTGCCTATGGTGGTTAGCTTTAAATTTAAATGATCACTTATGCTGGTAATCACCCCGTTTGCAGAGGTTGGTGCTGTAAAACACAACTCATAATCATCACCAGCAGCCAATACAAATTGTTGCATTTGTTTTTCATCTAGGTGTTGGCTGATAAAAGCAGAAACAGGTAATTGGTTGAGGTAAATACTTGCTCCCACTTTTGATGCAGTTAAAATATGCCCTAAATCGGATAACAAACCATCTGAAATATCAATGGCGCTAGTAGCAATATAGCGCAATTGCAAACCCAAACTTACACGGGGTCGTGGGATATGCAGGGCATGTAAGCAATATTCAATATAACCGTCATCAAGCTGTAAGCTATCATGCAGTTTATTTTGTAAATGGGCTAAACCAAGTGCGGCATCACCTAATGTATTGGATACCCAAATATCATCACCTACTTTTGCCCCACTACGTTTGATGGCTTTTCCATGCGGTACTTCGCCCATGATTTGCACGCTAATAGTGAGCGGTCCACGAGTGGTATCACCACCAATTAAATCGACTTTGAATTTGGTTGCGCATGCAAAAAACCCGCGTGAGAACTCGCTTAACCAGTGCTTATCAGCATGCGGTAAAGCGATAGAGAGCGTCGCCCATTTAGGGCTAGCGCCCATTGCTGCCATATCGGATATATTCACTGCTAGTGATTTCCAGCCTAATTTATAAGCATCTGCATCATTAAAAAAGTGAGTGCCTGCTACAAGCATATCGGCAGATATTGCTAGTTCATTCCCCGTCGTGACTGAAATTAAGGCGGCATCATCGCCCACGCTTAAGATGGTGTGCTGAGTAGCTTTGGTAAAATAATCGCGAATTATATTGAATTCAGACATAAAGGTTTAGCCAGTTTTTGTTGCTGATTTTGGCCTAAAGGCTCTAACAATAGTCGGGTTAGTTTCTAAATAAGGCATTGATATGTCTTCTGTAGCCAATAAATCTAAGCAATACGGTACAGCTGCAAAAATACCAGATACGGTGATATTGCCGTCGGCATCTTTTAAGCCTTCTAAAGTTTGTGCAATTGCTTTAGGTTGGCCTGGTAAATTAATAATTAAACATTGTTTGCGAATCACAGCTACTTGGCGCGATAAAATTGCTGTCGGCACAAAATTAAGGCTAATTTGGCGCATTTGCTCACCAAAGCCGGGCATATCTTTATCAGCAACTGCCATAGTTGCTTCTGGTGTTATATCTCGTAAGCTCGGCCCGGTACCGCCTGTAGTGAGAATTAAATGGCAGCTTTCGACATCCACTAAATCAATTAAAGTATTAGATATTTCATCTTGTTCGTCGGGTATTAAGCGCGCGATGATGTCCATTGGGCTGGTGACCGCAAGATCTAGCCATGCTTTAAGTGCTGGGATGCCTTGGTCTTGATACACGCCGTTATAAGCCCGATCGCTAATAGAAACTAAGCCAATTTTAAGTGATGGTATTTGCGTGTGTATAGTCATGTGAATTATTTTAGGGTTAATATGTCGTAATGGGTAACTTAACATTTAGTTAAGCAATTCGAATACCATCTTTTCAAAGGGCTGTGATGATCATAAAGAGTACAACAATTATAAGCACTATTGCTGCAACTGCTTTATTAAGTTTGAGCATTTTAAGTGTCGCTGCTGAGAATCTATACGAAAAAAATTATGTAAAGCAAAACAACAGTAATTTATTTTCGCTACAAGCCAAGCCTGATACTAAGTTGTTTGTTAGTAATCATAAAGATGAAGATAATATTCCTATGTTAGAAGATGGCTATGACTTAATGGGCTTTTCATCTTTTGATGCAGGTGATGTGCCTCCAAATGATGCGCTTGCTCATGCTAAAAGTATTAAGGCAGATACAGTATTAGTCTATGTAAAATACGGTTCTGAAAAAACGGCGAGTTCTAAAATTGCTGCCTTAAAAGAAGCGGCTAAAAAAACGGGCGAAGTGGATGAAAAAGATGCGCAAGCTAGTGGCACACAGTATCGTTATTATGCAAGTTATTGGGCTAAACTACCTACACCATTATTAGGCGTACACATCATTAAATTAAAACCAGCCGCTACTGGAGATGCTGAAGAAGATGCTAAATTACAGGTCAATAATGGGTTAAAATTATTAGCAGTGATTAAAGACTCACCCGCAGCTAAAGCTAATTTATTACGCGGTGACGTACTAATGAAAATCGGTGATATTAGCTTAGAGAAGCCAGAAGCGCTCTATGATGCGGTGAAGAAATATCAAGGACAATCTGTAGAAATTGCCTATCAGCGAGGCGGCGAGGCCGCAGTGACTACAGCGACTTTAAATCAACGTTAAACTTTGAGAATTGATTTAAGTGCCAAACTAAAGCCTCAGTAATGAGGCTTTAGTTTGTAATATATAAAAATGAAGCTATGATAAAAGGGTAAAAATGGGTAATCGATTAAGTAAAATTTACACGCGTACAGGTGACAATGGCACAACAGGCTTGGGCGATGGTACGCGCGTGGATAAAGACAGTTTGCGCGTAGAGGCGATGGGTGATGTTGACGAGCTTAATGCCGTCATTGGCTTGCTGATTACTGAGCTTTTAGCTGTGCAGGCTTCAGCGCATTTATTACCGCTCCTTACTGAAATTCAGCATGATTTATTTAATTTGGGTGGTGAGATATGTATTCCCAATTATGTCATGATTGCTGATGCCCGAGTCGATGTACTAGAACATGCCATTGATCATTTAAATGATAGCCTAGAGCCGCTAAAAGAATTTATTTTGCCTGGTGGTACCAAAAGTGCAGCTTATTGTCATTTGGCACGTACGGTTTGTCGTCGTGCAGAGCGTTTGTTAATCAAATTGAGTCGTGATGAAGCGGTTACTTCAATATCGCTTAAATATTTGAATAGGCTGTCTGATTTGTTATTTGTGTTGTGCCGTATCATCAATAAAGACGCAGGCATAAGTGATGTACTTTGGAATAACAAAGCAAAGACTTGATAGAGCAAAGTTATAAAAGTTGCTGCAAGATTAATGTTTGTAAGTTGGCTTATTCATCATTTTTAGTTTCGCAGGAATCATGAATTACAGATAGCTTAGCATCAGTTATAATCGTATTTATGATTAAAAAATTACTCAATAAAGTGTTCGGACAAAAGATATTTCCTGCCGCAACGACCTCATCTCAAAGTGATGTTAAAGTAACTAGTGCCAACCCAGATACTAAAGCAAACACAAAAAAAATCGATACCAGCAAAGCTAAACTTACGAACAGCCATCTGCATAAAATCGATAGAAATCTTTTATCAAATGGGGCACTAAAAACTTGTGAAGGTTTACAAAAAGCAGGTTTTGAGGCCTTTGTCGTAGGCGGCGCGGTGCGTGATTTATTACTTGATTATAAGCCAAAAGATTTTGATATTGCGACCGATGCAACGCCAGAACAGGTTAATCGCGTCTTTAGGCGCAGTCGCATTATTGGACGTAGATTCCGCCTAGTACATGTGATGTTTGGTGATGAAACTATTGAAGTTTCAACTTTTCGTGGCAGCCATCTTAATGAAGCTAGTGATCAAGCCAATGCACAAGTCAATGACAGTGGTCGTATTATTCGCGATAACGTATTTGGCTCAATTGAAGAAGATGCAATCCGTCGTGATTTTACGGCCAATGCTTTGTATTACAACCCAGCTACGCAAGAAGTGTTAGATTTTCACAACGGTGTTGCAGATATTAAAGCAGGTATTTTACGCATGATAGGTGACCCGGCTACACGCTATGCGGAAGACCCCGTACGTATGCTTCGCGCGGTGAGGCTGTCAGCCAAGCTTGGTTTGAAAATTGATCGCGCAACAGAAGCGCCCATCGAAAAATTGGCTGATTTATTACAAGATGTACCGCCTAGCCGCTTGTTCGATGAAATGTTGAAGTTATTTTTGTCGGGTCACGCCATTGAAAGCATTAGCGTATTGCGTCAGCAAAATTTGCATCACGGTTTATTGCCCATGTTAGATGTTGTATTGGAGCAACCATTGGGCGAGCGTTTTGTCATGCTTGCGATGCAAAATACAGATGATCGTATTTTAAGTGGAAAATCTGCTAACCCTAGCTTTTTATTCGCAAGCTTATTGTGGCATGAGGTATTAGATGCTTGGGAGCAATTTCAAGCCGAGGGTAATCATTTAATCCCTGCATTACATTTAGCGATGAACGAAGTGATTGATTTTCAAGCAGAAAAATTAGCCATCCATAATCGTTATACGGCCACAATGAAAGAAATATGGGGCATGCAACCGCGCTTTGAACAACGTGCGGGCAAGCGTCCGTTTGCGCTGTTAGAACACCCCCGCTATCGCGCAGCCTATGATTTTTTATTGCTACGCTGCGAATCTGGCGAAATTGATAAGGAACTTGGCGAGTGGTGGACAGCCTTTGCAAATGCGAGTAGTGAAGAACGAAATGGCATGTTGCAAGCTGACACCACAGCAAAAAAACGTCGCAAACGTTCACGTAAAAAGCCAGCCAGTGCTAGTTCAGCTAAAAATGCAGTTGACGTTTAAGTTGCATGACTAGTTCAGAGATGGTTGCGCACAAAGTTTCACGTCATATGGCCACGGCTTACATTGCATTAGGTAGCAATTTAAATCAGCCTGATAAGCAGGTTGTCGAAGCGTTGCATGCACTGCATGCAATTCCAAAAACCAAAGTGATTAAACACTCAAGTTTATATCGCACAGCGCCTATTGGTTATAGCCTAGTTCAACTGCAAGAAATACCTGAATTTATTAATGCAGTCGCCGAAGTCAGCACCTCTCTTGTTCCTTTAGATTTGCTAGAAGCATTGTTTGAAATCGAAAATAAATTTGGTCGTGAGCGACCTTACCCCAACGCACCACGCTTGTTAGATTTAGACTTACTACTGTACGGCAAAGTAGTGATAAATACAGAACGCCTCACGTTACCTCATCCACGGATGTTCGAACGTGGCTTTGTGTTATTGCCGCTTGCAGAAATTGCACCAAATTTACAACACTCAACAGACAGTAGTATTGTAGATTTAGCAAAAAACTATCAAAATCAAGGCATCAATAAATTCTTATCTCATGAATATATTTAATAAATTTCCGTACATTGTGATTGAAGGGCCAATCGGCAGTGGAAAAACCACGCTAGCTAGGCTTTTGGCAGACAAGTTTTCAGCCAACCTCCTGAGCGAAAAAGCTGAAGCTAATCCATTTTTAGCGCGCTTTTATCAAGATGCGCAACGTTATGCTTTGCCTACTCAGCTATTTTTTTTATTTCAGCGTTCAGGCCAAATTAGCGAAATGTTGCAGCGTGACATGTTCGCGCATGGCACTGTATCAGATTTCTTTTTAGAAAAAGATTCACTATTTGCACGGCTGAATTTAGATGATGAAGAGTATGCACTATATAGCCAGATTTATCAGCATTTACAGTTAAAAGCTAGCAAACCAGACTTGGTCATTTATCTACAAACGCCGGTAGATGCTTTAATTGACCGTATTGAAGAGCGCAATGTGACCTATGAGCAAGAAATGTCACGCGAATATATTGAGCGTTTAGCGGATGCTTATAGTGCATTTTTTCATACTTACGATGCATCTCCCGTGCTGATTGTTAATAACGAAAAATTAAACATCATTAAAGACGAAGCTGCATTAAATTTACTATTAGAGCGAGTGATGCAAATAAAGAGCGCCCGCGAATATTTCAATCCAAATTTTGATTAAATTAGTGCTTAATATGCGTAATTATTAGCATATTGACCCAAACGGGCTAATGGATTAACCCTGTTTGACCTTATCGGGCTATTGTTCGTTTTGGGTACTTAATAGAATATGAATTCATGTTTTATTACTTACCTAAAGGGGCAATCATGAATAAATATTTATTAGCACTTGGTTTATTGTCAATCACAAATTTAGCCAACGCTAATCTTATTACTAATGGTTCTTTTGAAGATACGCATCAAGCTGCGGGCACTTGGAGTGTCTACAGTAGTATTAATGGATGGTCTACTACACGCGGCGATGGAATTGAAATACGTAACAATGTATATGGTACAGCGCAAGATGGTGTTAACTTTGTAGAGTTAGACTCAAACAACAATAGCGCAATGAAGCAAATAGTTGCTTCAACTTTTGGTGCAAGCTATGACTTATCTTTTTATTACTCACCGCGCATTGATCAACCATCTAGCACTAACGGCATTAAAGTTTTTTGGGATGATACTTTGTTAGATGCAATTACAGCATCAGGTGCTGGTTTATCTAATAATAATTGGGTCATGTATACATTCAATGTGATTGGTACTGGCAGTGATGGGTTAAAATTTGCTGCATTCGGTACAAATGATTCATTAGGTGGGAACATTGATAATGTGAGTTTGACACCAACACCAATTCCAGCGGGAATTTGGTTGCTAGCATCGGGATTGGGATTCTTAGGGTTTGGTAGTCGCAAATCTATTTAAGCCAAGGTTCTAAATGCAAGTAAAAACGGCATCTACAGAGTGCCGTTTTTATTTTGAATTAAATATATCGCTTTTCAGATCACGTTTTCCCATAGATTTATTATCCCTAGTTTTCTTATGCTTAGTTTATTATTAGGCCGAACCAAATCGTTTCATTGTAAAATGGATGTATGAATTTAGAAGAACTTTTAACAAAGGCACAGTCAGGTGAAAAGTTAGCAATGCTGACCTGTTATGACGCAACGTTTTCCAAGTTAATGGAGATGGCTGGCGTTGATATTTTACTAGTTGGTGACTCCCTAGGCATGGTGTTGCAAGGTTTTGATAATACCCTCCAAGTGAGTATGGCTGCCATGATTTATCACACTGAAATGGTCGCACGTGGCTGTAACCAAACTTTTATTATGGCGGATATGCCATATGGCAGCTATGAAAATAATCCCCAGTTAGCCTATCGAAATGCGGCAAAACTAATTGCAGCGGGTGCGCATATGGTTAAATTGGAGGGTGGCGGAGCTATGATTGAAACCGTTAATTACCTCGCAAAACGTGATATTCCTGTATGTGCTCATTTAGGTTTTACACCACAATCCGTTCATCAGTTGGGTGGCTATAAAATCCAAGGTAAAACTTTCCAAGAAGCGCAGCAAATTTCAAATGACGCTAAATTAATGAGCGATGCTGGCGCTAGCTTTGTGTTGCTAGAAATGGTGCCAGCATCTTTGGCTAAACAAATAACAGAAAGCGTTGCAATACCTACAATAGGTATTGGTGCTGGGGTTGATTGCAGCGGGCAAGTGTTAGTTTTACAAGATTTGTTAGGTATTTATACGGGAGTTGCAGATAAAAATCCTAACGATCATAAATCACCACGTTTTGTGAAAAACTTTTTAACGGGCACTCAGAGCATACAGCAAGCGATAGTCCAATATGTGCAGGCCGTTAAGAATAAAACCTTTCCAGCGGCTGAACATAGTTATTAGTCTTAATTCACTGACTCAAGATATTAAAATAACCATCAAATTATTTAGATGATGATTTTCTATTCGTTACCTAAATCTCCAGAAAGACTTTGATGCTCGTTATAAACACAATCATGGCCTTGCGCCAGTATTTAAATAACCAGACTGAAATTGCATTCGTACCGACCATGGGTAATTTGCATGATGGGCATATTAAGCTGGTTAATCTGGCTAAACAAAATAGCACATGTGTGGTTGTGAGCATTTTTGTAAATCCGCTGCAGTTTGGTGCTAATGAGGATTTAAATAGCTATCCTCGCACTTTAGAAGCCGATTGCGAAAAGTTAAAAGCAGCTGGTACAGATGTCGTCTTTGCCCCAAATATCGCTGAAATATATCCAAATATTAATGTAATAACCTTAGATTTTGGTCAAACCATGACTATTGATACGCCAGCTATTGCTAATGAGCTCTGTGGTGCTGTGCGTCCTGGACATTTTAACGGTGTGGCAACGATTGTGTTAAAGCTATTTAATATCGTGCAACCAAGTATCGCTATTTTTGGCAAAAAAGACTTTCAACAGTTGTTTATTATCCGCGAATTGGTGAAGCAGTTTAATTTATCAATTAGGATTATGGCTGCTGATACTATGCGCGAGCCTGATGGCCTAGCGATGAGTTCACGTAATGGTTATCTGTCGGCTAGTGAACGCAAAGGAGCTAATATGTTGCACAACACGCTCAGTCAGACAGTTGAAAATTTGCATAAAAGTGGCTTAAAGCAAATAACACAATTTGAGCAAGTCGCAACCCAACACTTAATTGCGGCTGGTTGGCAGGTTGATTATGTTTCGATTCGCGCTGTCAATACGCTTTTGCCAGCAGAATCGGGTGACAAACAAGTGGTTGTTTTAGGGGCTGCGAGATTAGGAAAAACGCGATTAATTGATAATATTGAGCTTATATTGACCTAGTTATTTGCTTGGCTTCTCAGCGTTAATCAGCCGCAATTAATTAAGCCAAAATTTATGGTTAATAATAGATAAATGTTTGAATTAATTTAAATATTTAGCATAAATCAAGGTTTGCTTTATAATTGTTTGCTGAATTTTAAATACAGTTAAAAATATCATGCAAAGAACTATGCTTAAATCCAAATTGCATCGTGTGCACGTTACACATGCGGAGTTGCATTATGAAGGTAGTTGCGCGATCGATGCCTCATTGCTAGAAGTAGCAGACATTAAAGAATACGAACAAATTAGTATATACAATGTAACTAATGGTGAGCGCTTTAGTACTTACGCAATTTTAGGTGAACGAAATTCAGGCATTATTTCTGTGAATGGTGCCGCAGCCCACAAAGCGAATGTAGGTGATATTTTGATTATTGCAAGTTATGCAAACTATAACGAAGCTGAGCTCAGCAATTTTCATCCGCAACTCATTTATGTCGATGAAAAAAATCACATATTAGATAAGCGCCATGTAATCCCGCTGCAAGCAATTTAAGCACGCTATAAGTACCCAAGTTATTCAATATTAAGAGAGTAAACAATGGAATTAGAAGCAATGAAACTAGCCGTCATTGACGCGTTAGAAGACGTAAAAGGGTTCGATATTACAGTCATGGATGTGCGCAAACTCACTTCTATGACAAGTTATATGATTATCAGCAGCGCAACTTCAAGTCGCCAAGCAAAAGCACTGGCAGATAATGTGCGTGAAAAGCTTAAAGAGCAAGGTGTAGAGATTCGAGGTACTGAAGGTGAAAAAGAAGGTGAATGGGTGCTGGTAGATTTAAACGATATTGTGGTCCATGTGATGGTGCCAGCAACTCGTGCATACTACAATTTAGAGCAGTTATGGGGCGAAACAGAAAGCCGCCGCAGCCATGTAAAATCGGATAGTTAATTCAATTAAACTGAGTATTAATTAATCTCATCACATTTCTTTTTTAGCTGTCGCTAAATCATCCAATGAAGCTTAATATCATTTCAGTCGGTCACAAAATGCCTGATTGGGTTGAGTCTGCATGTGCTGAATATATCAAACGCATGCCACGCGAAGCCTCTATTGAAATGATTGAAATAAAACCAGAAAAACGTGCAGCTGGTAATAGCACAGAAAATATTCAAAGCCTTGAGGCTAAGCGTATTTTAGATGCTGTTGGAAAAGCCTATTTAATCGCTTTAGATGAGCGAGGAACCAGCGTTACAACTATAAAGTTGGCTGAGCGCATGGAAAGTTGGCTCACTTTAGGTCGTGATATCGCGTTAGTTATTGGTGGTGCCGATGGTTTGCATGATGCTGTAAAACAGCGTGCAGACTGGATGTGGAGCCTATCTAACCTCACGCTGCCACATGGCATGGTGCGAGTGCTAATTACCGAACAACTTTACCGTGCGCATTCTGTTATTAATAACCATCCATATCATCGCGAATAGTCCCGCTATTAATCTGGCACGCAACATGCCAACAATATAAAAAATTTTAGTTGATTGTCATAAAAAAGTGGTGAATTGCCAAAATTGCACCATTTTAGAACGCCAAATCAAATAGTATGCACTATAAGTTATCATTTATGTCGTCGTTAATAGATGGGTTTACATGGATAATCAATGTTTAATTAAGCTGTCAAAATATTCATTGTTAGCTAGAAAAATTATTGGGGGTTAATGCCGCTAAGATGATTAAAGATAGCGCATATGGCACTGAAGTATTCCAAAAAGTGGATGAATTAGGTCACGAGGAACTGATACTGCTCTCACTAGATCTACAATCTATGCTAAGGATGTTAGAAAAAGCAATAGAAGTTAAACAGGCAGCAGTTAAAGATAAATATATGTATGGTGCACGAGGTTAGCTTTTTGGTTGAAATTAACCATTTAGGTTGAAAATTTCGCTATATTTGCTACTTGTCTTATGTACAAACACGAAGTTGGTAATACAATACTTGCTATATAAGCTATATGCCTAGACCCCAACGAGTATTTTTATGTCTGTTTCGCTGCCTCTTATCCATAATAAAGCATTGGTTTGGTTTCGTCGTGACTTGCGTGATTATGATCATGCGGCGCTCTATCACGCACTTAAGCAAAGTCAGCAAGTGTATTGCATATTTATATTTGATCAGGAAATTTTAGATCAATTAACTGATAAAGCTGACCGTCGCGTTGAGTTTATTTGGGAGAGTGTCAGAGAGCTTAAATCAGCTTTGCAATCCAATGGTGGTGACTTAATTGTGCAGTACGGTTTAGCCAGTGATTTAGTTGTTCAACTTGCGCAATCATTTAAAGTAGATGCGGTGTTTAGCAACCGCGATTATGAGGATACTGCTATAAATCGTGATGCCAAAGTTAAACAAGCATTAGCATCTATTGGTATTGATTTTTATCAATACAAAGATCAAGTAATTTTTGAACAAGATGAAATACTTACCTTAGCAAATAAACCGTATGGTGTATTCACCCCCTACAAAAATGCATCTCTAAAAAAACTTAATGATTATTATTTAAAGGCTTATCCTGTTGATTCTTATGTAAAGAATTTAACTAAGATTGATGCTGTTGAAATGCAAAAGCCGCTCTTAAGCTTAGAAAGTATCGGCTTTACTCGTACTAATTTAAGCGCGCTTCAGCTACCTACTGGTATGTCTGGTGGGGCACAATTGTTTGCAGATTTTTCTGAACGCATCAGCCGTTATAAAGAAGCGCGCGACTTTCCAGCAGTAAAGGGTGTGTCTTATTTATCTGTACATTTGCGATTTGGTACAGTTTCAATTCGACATTTAGCCCGAACCGCCATGCAAATAGGTGGTTTGGGCGCTGATACTTGGCTAAGTGAGCTGATTTGGCGTGATTTTTATTTTCAGATTTTGTATCACAATCCACAAGTGGGCTTTGGCAAAGCTTACAAGCCAGAGTTTGAGTTTTTGCCTTTTCCTAATAATCCAGCTTATTTTCAAGCATGGTGTGACGGTAACACTGGATATCCATTAGTTGATGCTGCGATGCGCCAACTGAATACCACGGGCTTTATGCACAATCGTTTACGTATGGTGGCTGCAAGTTTTTTAGTTAAAGACTTGTTGATAGATTGGCGCTGGGGTGAGCACTACTTTGCGCAAAAACTGATTGATTTTGATTTAAGTGCTAACAATGGTGGTTGGCAGTGGGCGGCTTCTACAGGTTGTGATGCTCAGCCCTGGTTTCGTATTTTTAATCCTATTACACAAAGCGAGAAATTTGATGGTGCTGGTAAGTTTATCCGTAAATATGTGCCCGAACTTAAAGCATGTAACGATCAAGAAATACATGCGCCATGGCAAATTTCCCCAACACGATTGATGGCGATTAAATTGTCCATTGGGCGTGATTACCCCAATCCTATTGTAGATCATGCAGCGCAGCGTTTATTAACGTTAAGCTTATACAAAAATGCTAATACTAAAGATTTAGTCGACAATGTTTGAATGAGACATAGATCGTGTTGTATATCTACAACAAAAACTGAATTGGTTATGTTGTCTATTTATTATAAGTAGACAAAAACTGTGTAGTCGGCGATAGTAAAGTTTGGTAATTCTTATCTAGACTTCAAGAAAAAATGATAACATCCGATAATAGAATATTATTCAAAAATTAAAATACGATAAAAACTATGCAAATTAAATTTTCAAAACTAATATTAGCGTTCATTTTAGTCATATCAGCGACTGGCTGTGCTACGCAAGCAGATAGAGATCCATTAGAAGGTATTAATCGCGGTATATATAAATTCAACGACGTCACTGATAAGGCGATTATCAAACCAGTCGCCACTGCTTATAAATTTGTAACACCCACCCCTGTCCGCACTGGTGTTAATAACTTTTTTGGCAATATTAATACTTTTATTTCTACTATTAATAACTTATTGCAACTTAAGTTTTCAAATGCATTTTCAGAAGCTGGTCGATTTGTAATCAATACTACATTTGGCATTGGTGGTTTAATTGATGTGGCCTCCAAGGATAATATACCTAAATACAAAGAAGACTTTGGTCAAACTTTAGGTTACTGGGGTGTTGGCAATGGACCGTATCTAGTTTTGCCTATTCTAGGGCCTAGTACTTTTCGCGATACAACAGGTTTGGTCGTTGATACAATGGCATTCGATCCAATTGGCTATTTGCATGATAATGATGGGGTAGCTGCAAGCAATATACTACGAGTTGTTCAAGTGGTTGATAAGCGCGCCGAATTGTTACCAGCAAGTGATTTACTTGATAGCGCTTCTTTAGATCCTTATGCCTTTATGCGAGATGCTTACCTACAGCGTCGTGCCAGCCAAGTGCAAGGTGGATCAGTACCTGCAGATTTACTTAAAGATGACTTCGAGGATGCAGCACCAAAAAATGGTAAGCCATCTTCAAGTGTAGAACGTCCAGCTGCCACAACTATTATTGTGGATTCTGCGCCACCCGCAGAGTTTCATGATAATGCAAACGTAGAAACAAAGGCTGAAGTCATGTTAAATACAGTTAATATGGATCCTGTTGTACAACATGACGTTGTTTCAGTTGATCATATCCAGCAAAACTCGCAAGGAAAATAAAACAATCAAAATGTAATATCTTTATATTTTTTTAATGTAATTGATTAAGTAAAGGCCTCTTTATTAGATAAATAACGAGGCTTTCATATTGGTTCTTTTGCATACAGCACTCAACAATGCCTGAGGCGCGCAAATCTTTTTTTTAGCATTAATCCCCAGCAGCTATGGTCATCTTTTCAATTAAAATAGAGCCTACTTGTTTAGAACTATGTTTAATTGAATCGTTACCAATCGCAACAATCTGATTGAGCATATCTTTTAAATTGCCAGCGATGGTGATTTCTTCTACTGGGTAAACAATAATGCCATTTTGCACCCAAAAACCTGCTGCACCACGCGAGTAATCCCCTGTGACCATATTAACCCCATGACCAAGCACTTCTGTGACTAAAAGACCTGTTCCCATGGTTTTGAGTAACCCAGTAAAGCTTAAATCAAGAGATGAGCCGGCGGCAGCTACTATTAAATTGTGGCTGCCACCCGCATTACCTGTGCTTTGCATGCCTAATTTTTTTGCAGAGTAACTTGAGAGTACGTAGCCCTGCAAAACACCATTTTCTACTAATTGGCGTGATTTTGTTGCTACACCTTCGCTATCAAACGGGCTACTAGCAGCACCACGCAAAAGTTGAGCGTCTTCATAGATGTTTAATAACGGTGATGCGATTTGAGTATTTAAACTGTCCAACAAAAAAGAAGATTTTCGATATAAATTACCGCCAGAAACTGCGCTGATGATGGATGAAATTAAACCAGAGGCGAGTGAGGCTTCGAACATTACCGGTACTTGTGCTGTTTTAATCGCGCGTGAACCTAATCGGCGTACTGTGCGCTCTCCAGCTGTAATACCAACAGATATGGGTGATGCTAAATCTAAATGACTACGCGCACTCGTATACCAGTAATCGCGTTGCATGTCATCATCTTGACCTTCGGCGATGACTGAACAGCTTATACCATGGCGTGAAGTGGGGTAACCACCAACAAATCCGTGGCTATTGGCGTAAGCAAATACTCCTTCAGACGTTGAAACGCTAGCGCCCTCTGAATTAGTGATACGTTTATCGACATTACGCGCCGCTTCTTCACACGCTTGTGCAATGGTAATAGCTTCATCTACTGATAAATTCCACGGATGAAATAAATCTAAATCGGGAAATTCTTTTGCCATGAGTGCCACGTCTGCCAAACCGCAAAACTCATCTTTTGCTGTGTAGCGTGCGATGTTACATGCTGCTGATACTGTGTCTTGTAGGGCTTGAGTCGATAAATCTGAAGTGCTGGCATGTCCTTTTTGATTTCCAAAGTAGACGGTAACCGAAATTCCTTTATCACGGTTATATTCTATAGTTTCAGTTTCGCCCATGCGCACCGAAACGTTTTGCCCAGTGCCAAAACTTACTTCCGCTTCTGCCGAGGATGCGCCAGCCAACTTGGCAATTTGCAACACATCTTGGGTCATTTGCTTAATATCTTCTAGCTTGTAGTTTGTTTTTTGATTCGTATTTATATCAGTCACTTGTTCATATCCATCGCTTACGCGCTTGTGGTTTATTTCGTAGATTTCGCGGGTTAACGCTTAACCGTTATAATACCGTAGCCTTTGATGATGCGAGTAAGATATACACAATGAAACCAAATATAAAAGATAACGCTAAAGCGACTACGCAAAAAAGTGATCTGCAAGAAAATACTTTTCGTGGCTACAGCGTTAAAAAACCAGAAACTGATCTAGATGAGCCGCTCAGCAAAACACAACTCAAGGCCGAGGCTGATGCACTGCAAGATTTAGGCGTAAAATTGATTGCGCTACCAAAAGATAAGCTTGCTAAACTCAATTTACCTGAGCGCTTAGATGACGCAATTCGAGAAGCAAAACGACTCACCGCAAATGGTGCAATTCGCCGTCAAAAGCAGCATATCGGCAGTCTGATGCGTGATATAGAAACCGCTGAGATTATAGACCAGCTTCATCGCTGGGATGGTAAGCATACAGCAGAGAACGCGCACTTCCACATGTTAGAGCGTTGGCGTGATCGCATGATTGCTAGCCCTGAGGTAGTTGCGGAGTGGATGAAGTTACACCCTAACACCGATAGCCAGCAATTGCGCACACTTATTCGTAACGTACAAAGAGAGCTCGCAACTAGTAAACCTCCCAAAAGTAGCCGTGAATTGTTTAAGTTGATTCGTGAGGTGACAGAGGCAGATACAACGTCAACTGGAGACTCAAGCACAGACGATCTTCTGGATGAACAGAAGCAAGATTAAAAAAATTAGCTGATTTATAAAAATATCGCGATAAACTATGGAATATTCTCCCGCCATTATTCATGCAAAATCCCTTCTATTGCTACTTGGCGTTGTTCTAGGCTCAGGTACTTTCGCAGGTTTTATTGCAAGGCTCATTAACGTACCAGATGTTGTTTTGTTTTTGCTGGTTGGCATGTTGCTCGGTGGCGCATGTTTAGGCTGGGTGAATGTATCTGTTGATTCCACCGTGAATCAACTATTACTTATTTTTGGCTCATGCTATATTCTGTTTGATGGCGGCGCTAGCGTCAAGCTCATTGTGTTGCGTAATGTCTGGCCGACGTTATTGCTAATCTCAACAATTGGCGTTCTTATCACAGCCGCAATTACAGGCTTAGCAGCAAAGGCATTTTTAGGATTGCCATGGATAATTGCGCTATTACTCGGCTCTACCATTGCATCCACCGACCCCGCCACATTAGTGCCAGTAATTAAGCAGGTAAAAATCTGCGCTAAAGTGGCACAAACCGTCATGAGTGAATCAGCATTTAACGATGCCATGGGCACAATCCTCACATTTACCGTGCTGGGTATTGTGATGAGCAATAGTAGTTTTTCATTCAGCGATAGCATCGTCGCGCTGCTAAAGCAATCGCTGATTGGCTTGATTGGTGGGGTAGTTTTAGGCTATTTGGCGACACTATTGATCGCGCATGAGAAATATAACTTTTTAGCGGAGTACGCACCAGTAGTTACTTTAATGTCAGTAGCAGTGGTCTATTTGAGTTTAGATAGCTTAAACGCAAGTGGCTTTATGGCCGTATTTGCGTTTGGTATGGTACTTGGTAATAAAGAGTTATTCGGCTTCAAAATGGGACAGGGTGAAGCGGGTAAATTAGAAGATTATATTCTGAACACATCACTCATTATGCGAATGTTTATTTTCATTTTATTGGGCTCGCAAGTTAACTTTGTATTATTGCAGCAATACCTTTGGGGCTCACTATCAGTTGTTGCCGTCTTTGTGCTGGTTGCACGTCCTATCACAGTGTTCGTTTGTGCCTTGCCAGACCGCCGCGCTAAATGGACATGGCAAGAGCTAGTTTTTATGTGTTGGGCGCGAGAAACAGGCGTGATACCCGGTGCACTTGCGGGCATGTTGGTTGGTATAAAAGCGCCGCATGCTGATGTGATTTCATCAGTCACATTTATGTCAATTTTAATGACTATTACTGTGCAAGCAACCACAACGCGCTGGTTGGCGAGCAAATTGAAATTATTAGAATATTAGTTTGTATGATTGAATCAAAAAAACGGCGCAATAGGCGCCGTTTTTATTTAGTCTTTCTCTATTAGTCTTTTGCTGTTAATCCTTTTCTAGGGCCTCAATTTCTCTTTTGGGTGGTAAAAAGAATTCTGCTGGATGTTGATTCAATCGACTGAGCAAGTTCTTTAAAAAAGTACGCCATTGTGCAAAGCTCAATTTGCGTGATTTCATGGCGACATAAATGGCTAAGCTAAAGCTCACGAGTAAATTAACTATACCAATCAGTAAAACACCTGAAGCTGCGAGCCATATCATTTCAGTACTCATATTAAAATCTAACGCGACTGATGAAAAGCCCGCAAATGCAGATGAAAACGTAATGTGACGGATATCAACGGGTACGCCAAATAGTACGCCCACCGCCGTCATGCCGCCAAGCATGCACCCAAAATAAAAGTTACCAGCAATAGCGCCTAAATTATTTTCGATATAAGTGGCTACGCGGTTTAAGCGTGCTTCTCCGAGTATTTTTTGTAACCACTTTAACGCGGCCAAGCGTTGAGGGATTCTATTATAAATAGCTAAATTATCATGATAACCAGCAATTAATCCAGATAAGAATAAGCAAATGCCTGCAATGGCCGCATAAAATAAGGCAGGTGTATGCAGTACATCAATGTCGTGCAATAAACGATGTGCTTTATCGGCATCTATAAATGGCTGCCCTGTAAAATGATGTACAGACCACGCTATGAGCATAGCAAACGGAATGGCAAATACCACATTGCCAAAAATAGCCACAGTTTGGCTACGCACAGTTTGCGCGACGATACTCACTAACCTATGTAAATCTCTTGTTTTTCCGTCACCGCTATCAATACTTTCTGCAATACTAGCAGCTGTCATAGCTGGTTGCTTAGTGGCTACAGTAAAATGAAGTGTGTGAATCAATACAAAACCAATCCCATAATTTAAGCTAAAACAAATGGCTTCATTGAGCGGCGCAAAATGTTGTTTGGATATAATTATTTTAATTGCCGCCATAAATGCCACAATAAAGCCCGCACCCATGGCAGAGCGCATTAGCTGAAAATATTCACTACGCGTGGTTGTAATGTAATGCTCGCCTGTTTTACTGGCGTTTTCAGTCACCCTTAGAGCAAGCAGTTCCACGTTTTGGCTAAAGTGCTGCGTCACATTGTTTTTGTTCGCTTCGGCATAGGTTAAAGTTTTAAATAAACTTAGCACGTCACCATCAACAGCTGTTTTGTTTTTAATACCTACTAAAATATTAAGTAAGTGCTCAAGCCTATCTAATTGCTGTGTCATGCGCTGCATCAAAAAGGTAAGATCAATACTAGTGCCAGTTTGCGCGCTATTTTTACGTACTTTTATGATGACTTGGCGGCATTGGTCAAAAATCACAAAACTATGTTTTGCGTCTTCTAAAGTCAATTTTTCTTTATTGACCAGTTCGGCAACTTCTAAATTTTGCGTGATAAATGGTGAGGAGTAATTTTCTAGATCCTCATGGTTGCGAATGAGTTCCGGCTCTAGACCTAAGGCAGATAGCCGATATGACAATACCTGTGCAGATTCTAGCAAGGCTTTATAAACGCTATCAATCAACGCAGCATTAGTTAATTCAAAATGCAAAGCAGCAAACAACTGCAACCAAATTTCGTTTGGCACAGCAATCACCCATTCATCATCATATTTTTCACAAAAAATAAGACCAAAAACATCTTTAAGGTAATTTTTATCCACCACTTGTGGCAATAATTTATGCCCGATACGGCGACTCATTTCACTAAAAAATCCAGTGCCAGGTTGAATGCCAGAGTCGGCAAAAATAGACACAGGTTTACGTGTTGTAATGAGTGTGAGCAAAACATCACGTAAATAATCAGCATATTGTTGTTGGCTATTAAGCACGTAACATAAGGATTGGATAGCGTTAATACTGTACTCAATATTGTGTGGCTTTGTTGGGCGTATTTGTGTGACTAATTCAGATAAGAAGTGAATGGTATCATCCATATGTGCTGGTGATTTTCCATAGTATTTTTCTAAAATTGATTGCATCATAGGCTTGAGCGCTTTTGTAACCATGTAGATTTATTTAACCATAGCAAGCAGGTTATGACTAGCGTTAATAACCCAATTCGCCGATTGTATAGTATTGATTATTGATAGCCTTAGTTTGGCTGAGATACAGGGTTTTCCAAGCCTTTGACGCTCAAATCGAAAGTAACAGTTTGGTCAAACTTTAGCAATTGCATCACCCGAATAATTATTCAGCGCTCTCACAACTAAACCGCCATTCCAGTTTGAATACTAATAATTAGTATTCGATTGTATGACATAAGTGACACTAATTTGTCAGACATAAGCACTCTGCTAACATTTTAAATCCAATCAATCAGGTTTCTATTGTAAATTTATAATTCATTTAGTGCTGTTAGTGCCAATATCGAACATTAAGTGCACTAATTCCACTGGCTTGGCCAGGCGTGCTTAAACAGCATGACTGGTTAACTAATGACCAATCAAACAATGAATTAAACATAAATACTTACTGTGTTTACTCAATTAATTTTATTTACTACCGTTTATCCTATGTGTGTAAATATTATTGCAACAATCGGTTGACACAATGCTCGCTATGTTTCAGAAACAAATGATAAAACGATAGGAAAGAAAATGAAATTACTTGAGAAATTACGCGCTTTGCGCACAGAAAACAACTTAGCTTATCATTTGCAAGCAAATCATTGTGATTACGTTACTGAAAATAACGTAGATAGCTATGGCATGGGTGCCTCAATGGTACAAAACGTTGCTAGCTTTGAGTTTTTAGAAGTTATAAATTTAAAAACTGAACCAGCTGTTTATTAATTATCAAGCTCGCACTCTAGTGCACGACAAAGCTAGTTAATAGTTTTTGAAGTGTACTTGTATCATCCCTCTAAGTTGCTCTGTATTAGGTTTTATTAGTCTAACTTTCAACAAGATTTATCTTAATATTGTTACCAATGATGTACTTCAGCATGACATTCACCTACTTTTAGGTAAATCTCCTTTTGTATATAGGGTGTTTAGTTTTTAGTTGTTTTATAAATCACTTGTATTAGTGAGCAATTAATGAAAAAACGACCCATTCATTTCGAATGAGGCGCCTAAAGTGTGAAAGAAGCTGTATATGGATTGGCATGACAGGTCTTGACCCAGATATCCCTTTTGATAAACATAAAGCATGTATTCAATCCAACAAATTTGTTTAAAGAATATGGACTAAGGTTCCTGCCTGATTTATACAAGGGATTTAATCCGATAACATATGATGAAGCGTGTGAGATGGAAGTTGAAATAGGAATACATCTTGGTGTGTTGGCTTTGGTGTTTGGCAAGCTTAACTAACATTCAATATTTTTAAATAATCAGTAAAAAAAGTTTTATTCAATGCATAGTTAAAACAATTTTGTTTCTATAAAAAAAGAGCCACACATAGCGGTCCATGTTAACAGATCAATTTTTTGTCATATATTTGGCAAATCAAAGTTGGGAAAAAATTTAATAATTACTTTCTTTTTAATTTAATTGAGCATCTTACTTCGGGTATCTGATTTCCATGATTGATTTGATTAAAAGCTAACAGGAAGAAAGCTTATTAGACTTTATTGATTTTTTCTCAAAGTCTGCTTTATGCTAGTCAAATTATTACGTCATTGGGCGAAAAACGGCCCACTACGGATATACGATAGTTACCTAAAAATTGTAAAATTATGCAAGTTCAAAACTTTTTTTCAAAATTTGACTCAGTAAATTGAGCTTAATTAAATAAATAAATTTTAAATATGGATTTAGTGGTTGTTAGACCAGAAGGCTTATATTGCCCGGTAGGTGACTTTTACATAGATCCTTGGCGACAAGTTGAGCGTGCCATAATTACACATGGGCATGGTGATCATGCACGAAAAGGGCACACACACTATCTTGCGGCAGCAGTGGGTGAGGGGATTTTGCGTAAACGTCTAGGTGCAGATATCAATTTATTGTCGCTTGAATATGGTGAAAAGATCAATCACCAAGGTGTCACTTTAAGCCTGTATCCAGCTGGCCATGTGTTGGGTTCTGCTCAAGTGAGGTTGGAATATAAAGGGGAGATATGGGTAGCCTCGGGGGATTATAAAGTTGAGGATGATGGTACTTGCGCGCCATTTGAGAGCGTGCCTTGCCATACTTTTATCACTGAATCGACTTTTGGATTGCCCATATATAAATGGCAACCGCAGAATGAAATTTTTGTTGATATCAATCAATGGTGGCAAATTAATGCTAATAATAATAGAACCAGCGTTTTATTCTGCTATGCATTTGGTAAAGCACAAAGACTATTATCAGGATTAAATCCAAATATAGGGCCAATTTTAGTACATGGGGCTGTGGAGCCATTAAATCGTGTTTATCGTGAAGCGGGCGTTAATCTGCCGCATACGCAATATGTGAGTGATTTACAAGATACCTCGCAGATTGGCAAAAGTATTGTGCTGGCACCACCTACTGCACAAGGCACCAGCTGGATGAAGCGTTTTGGCGATTATTCGGATGCTTTTGCAAGCGGTTGGATGCAAGTAAGAGGTACGCGCCGACGCCGTGGCGTAGACCGTGGTTTTATCATGTCAGACCACGCAGATTGGCCAGGTTTGCAAACTGCAATTATGGCCACTGGTGCAGAGCGGGTGTTTGTGACGCATGGCCAAGTGCATACCATGGTGCGTTGGCTTAATGAGCAAGGCTTAGATGCGCAAGGATTTACTACTGAATATGGTGATGAAGCGGCTGAAGCTGAAACTCACTTGCCATCAGCGGACAATATATCTATTGAAAGCTTAGTAAATGAAAACCAGTCTGCAGAAATCGAAATAAGCGAGCACGTGAACATTAACAAGGCTACCATTTGAAAGCTTTTGCCAACCTTTATGCAAAATTAGACGCCACCACTAGTAGCAACGCTAAATTAGGCGCATTACATGAGTATTTTTTAGCCGCTGCACCAGCAGATGCGGCTTGGGCCGTTTATTTCTTATCAGGTGGGCGCCCGCGACAGATTGTGCCCACCAAATTATTACGCGAATTTACTCTGAGTGTATCTGGTGTTCCACCATGGCTTTTTGAAGAATGCTATCAAGCTGTAGGCGATTTGGCAGAAACCATGACGCTACTTTTACCAAAATCGTTGCATACTTCTAACGAAGGTTTAGCCGAATGGATAGAGCATCATTTATTACCCTTACGTGGCTTGCCGTCTGAATTATTAACAAGGCAGTTGTTGCCGTTATTAAATCAGTTGGATCAACAAAGCCAGCTAGTCTGTATTAAGCTCATTACAGGAAGTTTCAGAGTGGGAGTTTCACGATTGCTGGTAACTCGCGCGCTGGCCTCTGTGGCAGATATTGATGCAAAACGCATCGCTCAACGTTTAGTTGGTTACACCGATCTTTCTGCCCGCCCAACCGCAGCACATTATTTAACGCTGATTGCGCCTGTTAGTGAGGCAGGTGATGAACGCATGGCAGGCCAGCCATACCCATTTTTTTTAGCGCATGCGCTACAAATACCCACTAATGAATTTCAGCTATCGATTGGCCAACCAGACAACTGGCAGGTGGAATGGAAATGGGATGGTATTCGATCTCAATTAGTGAAGCGCGACGGTGAGATTTGGGTGTGGTCAAGGGGTGAAGAGTTGGTTACTGACCGCTTTCCCGAGTTAAAAGTGTTGGTAGATTACTTGCCTGATGGCTCCGTGATAGATGGTGAAATAGTGGTATGGAAGCACAAAAAAAATAATGTGGATATTGCTTTAAACATAGCAAACATAGAGCTAAGCAATGTTAATCAAGTGCAGACATTTGCATTACTGCAACAACGTATTGGGCGCAAAACTTTAACTGCAAAAATACTGGAAAATATCCCCGTGGTGATGTTGGCTTATGATTTGTTGGAATGGCAGGGCGAAGATTGGCGGAGTAAGTCACAATCCACAAGACGAGAGCAATTACAAAAAATTGTCGCTCAATGTAATCAGCCGCAGTTAAAAATATCTGCATTATTAACGGGTGAAAGTTGGCAAGACCTTGACCGCCAGCGTGCAGCTTCGCGTAACCTAGGCGTGGAGGGAATGATGCTAAAACTTAAAGATGCGCAATATGGCGTTGGTCGAACTAAAGATGTGGGGGTTTGGTGGAAGTGGAAAATTGATCCTTACACGGTAGATGCGGTACTAATTTATGCGCAAACTGGTCATGGCAGGCGCGCAAGTCTTTATACAGATTACACTTTTGCTGTGTGGGATGCATCTGAAAACGAAGCGGAGCCGAAACTAGTGCCTTTTGCTAAAGCTTATTCTGGGCTTACAGATGCTGAAATGCGTGAAGTAGATGCCATTATTCGCAAAACAATAGTAGAAAAATTTGGGCCAGTGCGCAGCGTTACGCCAACCATGGTTTTTGAGCTGGGCTTTGAAGGGATCGCCTTGAGTTCGCGCCATAAAAGCGGGATTGCGGTGCGTTTTCCTCGCATGTTGCGCTGGCGCAAGGATAAGCCAATTGCCGAAGCGGACACACTAAAAACCTTGCAGGCCTTATTGCCACAAGCATCACGCACAAATGATATTGTTGTAAATATTGATGGAATATCATGATGAAACAAAACAGTTCTATAGCACCCATCACCGTCACCGAAAACAAAGATAGTAATCAAGTAACCTCTATCAAACCTAAAAAATTTTCCTTAAGTCATGCTTGGTTTTTAACGCATGGCTGGCAGCCGTTTCCGTTTCAGCAACAAGTTTGGCAAGCAGTCGCACAGGGTAAATCGGGCGTGTTGCATGCCACTACTGGGGCTGGCAAAACCTATGCGGTTTGGTTGGCGGCGATTGAACGCTTCTCTATAAAAAAATCAAGTCCAAAAAGTAAAGTTTTCAACGAAAAATCATCTTCTAAACGCAAACTAGTGACTCAGCCGCTAACTATATTGTGGATTACGCCCATGCGTGCCTTAGCCGCGGATACTGAGCGAGCATTAATGATGCCTATCAGTGAGTTAAATTTGGATTGGAGTATTGGGCTGCGCACTGGGGACACCAGCAGTGCCGAGAAAGCGCGGCAATCTAAACGTTTGCCAACGGCGCTAATCACCACACCAGAAAGCCTTACGCTTTTATTAACACGCCAAGATGCCGTAAAAATTTTTGCTAGCTTACAAATGGTTATTGTTGACGAATGGCATGAGTTGATTGGTAATAAACGTGGGGTGCAGCTGCAACTGGCTTTGGCAAGGCTGCGTCACTGGCAACCAAATCTAATCACTTGGGGCTTATCAGCAACGCTGGGCAACTTGCAGCATGCGATGGATGTACTAATTCCAACATCTACAAATCCAGTATTAGTGCAGGGTAAACTGGCTAAAGATTTGCTGATTGATACTCTATTACCTGCGGGAATTGAGCGTTTTCCCTGGGCTGGGCATCTTGGGTTACGTATGCTGCCGCAAGTGGTAGAGCAAATTGAATCAAGCGCAAGTAGCCTTATTTTTACCAACACCCGCTCTCAATGTGAAATTTGGTACCAAGCCTTGTTGGAAGCTCGCCCAGACTGGGCAGGCCTGATTGCGTTGCATCATGGTTCATTAGATAGACAGGTGCGTGAGTGGGTGGAACTTAGCTTAAAAGAAGGGCGGCTAAAGGCGGTAGTTTGCACATCTAGTTTAGATTTGGGCGTAGATTTTTTGCCTGTAGAACGTGTTTTACAAATAGGCTCACCTAAAGGCGTAGCACGTTTGATGCAAAGAGCTGGACGTTCTGGTCATGCACCTGGTCGGGCATCGCGCTTAACCATGGTGCCAACGCATAGCTTAGAATTGCTTGAATCAATTGCCGCACAAGATGCCATTGCGGCACGCAATATAGAGCCGCGTGAATCGCCGCAAAAACCACTGGATGTATTAGTCCAGCATTTAGTAACTATAGCGTTAGGTGGCGGTTTTATTGAAGAAGAATTACTGATAGAAGTGCGCAGTTGCTATGCCTATCGGCATTTAACCAATGATGAATGGCGCTGGGCGCTAGCCTTTGTAGAGCACGGTGGCGAATCGCTTACAGCCTATCCAGACTATCGCCGTGCTATCCCCAACGAGCAGGGCGTTTGGCATGTGCCAGATGCAGACTTGGCTAGACGGCATCGTATGAGTCTAGGTACTATTGTCAGTGATGCCAGTATGGCAGTTAAATTCTGGAGTAAGGGCGCTACTGGCAAAAGTTTGGGTTCGGTAGAAGAGAACTTTATCGCCAGATTAAAGCCAGGCGACCATTTTTTATTTGGTGGCAGATTGCTAGAGCTAGTACGCGTATTTGAAATGACGGCATTTGTCACCAAAGCCACTGGTAAAAAAGCAGCGGTGCCACGCTGGAATGGGGGCAGACTACCACTTTCTACCGAGCTTGCCAACGCAATGGTAGTGCGCATGGATGCCGCGGCGAGTGGGGATTTTAATGGGCCTGAAATGCACATGCTTAAACCGTTATTGCAAGTGCAAAGCCAATGGTCGGCCTTGCCGACGACCGTTACTTTGTTGGCAGAATCACTAAATTCGCGTGAAGGCTGGCATTTGTTTTTGTACCCTTATGCTGGTCGTAATGTGCATTTGGGTTTAGCAAGTTTGCTTAGTTGGCGTATTGGCAAGCATCAGCCAAACACGTTTTCAATTGCAGTGAATGATTATGGTCTTGAGCTACTTTCTGCGATACCTGTGGATTGGGAAAAAAGTCTTGACCAAGAAATTTTTAGTACGGAAAATTTATTGCAAGATGTGATGGATAGCTTAAATGCTGGCGAGCTAGCGCAGCGCCGTTTTAGGGAAATTGCGCGCATTTCAGGGTTGATATTTGCAGGTTTTCCTGGTGTCAATAAAAGCGCAAAACAAGTACAAGCATCATCTAGCTTGTTTTTTGATGTATTTCAAAAATATGACCCACAAAACTTATTGCTAAGCCAAGCCCAAAATGAAGTTTTGCAACTGGAGTTGGATATTGAACGCTTATCAGACACTTTGCGCAATTTAGCGCAAAAAAAATTACATTTAATGCACATTAAAAGACCAACACCGTTTGCTTTTCCACTATTGGTTGAGCGTCTTCGCGAAAGTAGTAGTTCAGAAAAACTGGCTGATCGCATTGCACGCATGGTGGCAGATTTAGAAAAAGCGGCAGGCTTAGGCGCATATGCGCCTAAAGAAACCGTACAACAGCAAACGCAGTTTAATATGCAACTACAAGTCTATAAAAAACGTGAACGCGTGCGGAAAGTGGGTTTACCGCGCACAAAAATTGTTAATCCAAAACCGCGTCACGGATTTTAGAATAAATAAAATTAAACACTAAGTGGTAATAATGAAAAAAGAACATGTCTTAATCATTAATGATCATCAATTTTTAGTGCTAGCTGATAAAGGGTTGTATTGGCCGCAACAGAAGGCGCTACTCATTGCAGATGTACATTTTGGCAAAGCTGCTGCTTATCGTGCACTGGGTCAGCCCGTGCCAAGGGGTACTACAAGCTACAATTTGCAAAGATTAGATGTTCTTATTAATCAGTATCAGGTTGAGCAATTAATCTTTCTTGGTGATTTTTTGCATGCACCTAAATCTCACGCGGTATCTACAATCACCGCATTACGTAACTGGCGGCTTAAGCACATCAATGTGAAATGTATTTTAATTCGCGGTAACCATGATTTAAATGCAGGAGACCCGCCAATAGATTTGAATTTTAAAGTGGTTAATGAGCCTTATTTAATAGCTGATTTTGCACTGCAGCATATTCCTAAGCCGCATGCTACCCATCATGTCATCGCAGGTCACATACACCCAGTGTTTCGTTTAATGGGAAAAGGCAGACAAAGCATCACGCTTCCGTGCTTGTATCACAGCCCAGAAATAACTTTATTGCCATCTTTTGGTGAGTTTACAGGCGGTTTTAACGTTGAAAATAAACTACACAGCCAACTATTTTTGTTGAATGGTGAAGGTGTATGGTTAGTTAAAAAGGATTCTTAATTGCAAATTACTTATGACAATTACTTATAGATATTTAGGTATTATTGGGAATAACTTTGTAGTATTTGGCTTACAAATTTTTCAGATATTATCCTAGGTTTATAAAAAAATATTTTTAATAAAATGTTGTTTTGAATAGGAAAATTATCATGATTAAAGCACGCGGTTATGCAGCAAAACATTCATTCAGTTCTTTAAAACTTTTAGAGTTTGAACGTGAAGAAATTAAAGATGATGAGCTGGAAATTGAAGTGCAATATTGCGGCGTATGTCATTCTGATGTGCATCAAGTTAAAAATGAATGGAAAAACACAATTTATCCCTGCTTACCAGGGCATGAAATTATCGGCAGGGTAGCCAATGTAGGTACACGAGTTACAAAATTCAAAATGGGCGATAGAGTAGGTGTGGGTTGCATGATAGATTCATGTGGAATATGCCCCTCATGTGCTGAAGGATTACAGCAATACTGCGAAAGTGAAGAAGGCTTTTTGGCTACTTATAATAGTCACCAAAGAAAGCCGACCGAAGAACACCACACTTATGGCGGCTATGCTAATAATATTGTCGTCAAAGAAAAGTTTGTGTTGCGTATTCCAGAATCACTAGATTCAGCGTCAGCAGCGCCACTTCTGTGTGCTGGGGTAACAACATATTCGCCTATGAAATATTGGCAAGTAGAACAAGGTACACAAGTGGGTGTGATCGGTTTAGGCGGCTTAGGTCATGTGGCGGTTAAAATTGCTATTGCTTTAGGGGCAGATGTTACGGTAATTACCTCTAATGCAGAAAAAATTGATGCAGCATTTGAGCTAGGTGCAGACCGCGTTGTTTTTTCTGAAGATAAGGCCGACATGGAAAAAAATGCCAACAGCTTGGATTTTATATTGAACACTATCCCACAGCCGCATGATGTCAATGTTTACTTTCCCTTATTAAAAAGGGATGGTGTTATTGCCATTGTAGGCTGTATTGCACCCTTAAAAGCGCCATTAGACCTGAGTAAAATTTTAATTGATCGTAAAACTTTAGGAACTTCGTTAATTGGCAGTATAGAAGAAACACAAGAAGTGCTGGATTTTTGCGCGCTG
>JACMMS010000056.1 GCA_014378915.1 Methylophilaceae bacterium | reverse complement strand
GTAAGTCTTGGTTGGCTTGTGCACTGGCACAATATGCTTGTCGTCGCGGACACTCGGTGCTCTATCAACGCGTACCGCGTTTACAGGAAGAAATGCGAATCAGGCATGGCAGTGGCACTTTTGGCAAATGGCTGATCCAGCTGGCTAAAACCGACGTGTTAGTACTGGACGATTGGGGTATGGGCGCCATCGACAGCATGACGCGCTCTGATTTATTAGAAATCATTGATGACCGCGCCTCTCAGAAGGCGACGATTATTACCAGCCAACTACCTATTGAACACTGGCACGCCTGGATTGGTGACGCCACGACTGCGGATGCGGTACTTGACCGCATTATGCAACGCCATCACCGTTTTAATCTGACAGGGGATTCACTACGACAAACCACTGCTAAAAATCAATTAAAGGAGAAAAATATCGACCTATCTTGACCGCACCTATACAATTTAAACGCGTAATATTATTTCATGCGCAACTGGTCACGATAGACCGTTTTGATCGGTCACGATAGCCGTAATACGCAGGAGCAGGTTGTGCATACACTAGCTGAGAATTAGCTATTTCAGAAATAGCCAGTTTGATGTGCTCAGCCGTCAGTAATAAATTTGGACCTGAGTAAACCACTATTGTATTTTGACGACAAGCAGAGATTAAGCCTGAGGAGTAGGCAGATTGTTTAGCTAGTCGATAACGGTGTTAAACACCAATTCGCTCTTGATGCAATAAGCTAAGCACATTATTAGCCGCATCTTCTTCAACAATACCGAGCATAATATAGACATCTTCGCCTAACATGCTAGCGCAAAAAGCAACATTAAGATCTTTTCCGTCCCCTCAATGTTGATATCTGAAGCTAAAAAAGTTTCACCTGCAACTGGTAAGCGTGCAACACTCCAACAACAAGCCTGCACAAGAACGTCTAAAACAAATAAGTGCATGAGAAAATAAAATAATTCATGAGCTGATTTACTTTTTAGTGAACAGAATTTTCATTAAAGTAATACTAGCCGTTAAAATGACCATCACCGAGTTGGTAACAATTAATGGCAAATCATTTTTTAGTATGCCTTAAATCAACCACAAACCTAGACCAATCGTGATAATCAAGTATGTAGGAAACGACATACCGCTAACATCACGGATTTTCCAAGTAGTCATTAGGTGAGGAATAAACGAAGAGGTAATAAAACATGTAGCAATCAAGCCTAAAGCAACTAAATTTGTCAAAAATAAAACTTTAAACTTGATTGTACTAAATGAGTTTTTACAATTCTCACATCAACAATATAATTAATAAATTTTTAACTTACTGATTTCAATATATTTTTATTAAGTAGCAATAATATATCAATTAACTCTTCACGAATTTTAGAAATCATCGCCTGTTGTTGCGAAGCAACTACTTGACTTACTCTTAATAGAGCATCTGCTTCATCGGCCGCTATTTCAATTGCTAAGCTTTGTGAAGTTGCAGTGTACTCAGCACTTAGTTTACTGGGGGCCGTTTTTTCTTCTCGAACTTCAGCAGCTTCCAAGCGGTTACGTGCGCCGCTAATGGTGAATCCTTGTTCATACAGCAACTCTCTAATTTTACGAATAAGCAATACTTCGTGATGCTGGTAGTAGCGGCGATTGCCTCTACGTTTTACCGGCTTAAGTTGAGTAAATTCTTGCTCCCAATAACGCAACACATGGGGTTTAACGCCGCATAGCTCACTTACCTCTCCAATCGTAAAGTAGCGCTTGGCAGGTATAGGTGGCAATTGTGTTTTAAGAGCTTGTTCAATCATAAAATAATGACCTATTACTAACCGATAGAATAATTAATGAGTTGTCATAATAAAATTATTTAGTAGCGTAGTTTTCTTCTACTTTACTTTTAAGCTTTTGGCTAGCATGAAAAGTCACAACACAGCGCGCTGTAATTGGTATTTCTTCGCCAGTTTTTGGATTGCGGCCGGGGCGTTCGGATTTTTTACGTAATTCAAAGTTACCAAAACCAGATAATTTAACACTATCCCCAACTTCTAATGCTACTCGTACTTCTTCAAAAAACGCTTCTACCATATCTTTTGCTTCACGTTTATTTAATCCCACTTGCTCAAACAATAAGTCAGCTAAATCCGCCTTAGTCAACGTCATACAACCACTCCCTAAACCCTATTTTCAGTATTTTTTTTAAGTGCGTGTCTTATCTGTTTGCTTAATCACTTTCAATCCCAAAAGCGTTAAGCACGTAAAATTGCACCGAATTGAATTTTCACTACATCTAGCAGTTTTGCCATTGCAGCATCTGCATCATTATCAACTAAAGTTTTATGAGTATCTTGCATAAGTACAAGAAATGCAAGACTTTTTTTGCCAGAGTCTATGCCTTTTCCTTTGTAAATATCAAACAAACTCACTTCAGTTATCAATGGAATTTCTGCCATTTTTATGGCATTTAATAACGTTTGTACTGGCAAATCATAATTAACAATCAAAGCTAAATCTCGACGAATTGGTAACGTTTTTGATAACTCTTGATGTTTAGGTAACTTTCTATTCAACAATGGCGCTACTTCTAATTCAAACAAAATCGTGCTTTTAGGTAAGTCGTATTGTTGCTGCCATTTTGGGTGCAACTTACCTATCCAACCGATTGCCTTGCCTTTTAAAAATACTTTCGCAGACTGTCCGGGGTGTAGCGCTGGATGTTGTGCACCATCACTAGCTACAAGATACTCTGCACGACCCTGTGTAAGTTCATCTACTGTTGATTTAACATCATAAAAATCAACATCACGCGTTGCTAAGGTCCATTGTTCAGGTGCAAAACTACCATAAAACAACCCAGAAATACGTTGTGACTCTTCATACGCATTGTCTGTATTTGATGTTGCACGGCTATAACTACTGCCCACTTCAAATAGCTGTGCGCGACTCTGCTTACGATTTAAGTTATGTACCAATGTATCTATCAAGCCGCCCCAAAGGCCAGAGCGCATTACGCTTAAGTTGCTAGAGATTGGATTTTTAAGCTTAATTGTATTTTTGTTACCTAATAAGTCACGTTCCCAGTTTTCATCTACAAAACTATACGTGATGACTTCTTGATACCCATCTGCAACTAGTTGATGACGCAAAGTCATTTCACTTAAGCGACTTTCAGGTGCAGACAACATGTTCAATACTGCCTGTGGCGGAACGGCTGGGATGTGCTCATAGCCATGCAAGCGCGCAATTTCTTCGATTAAGTCTTCTTCAATCGCAATATCAAAACGATAACTAGGCGGCATTACAGTAAATACATCATTATTTTCTGTATAGTCAAAGCCAAGTTGCGTGAAAATTTTAGCAACCTGCTGATTACTAAGTACTATACCTAACAGTGATATTAGTTTTGCTAAACGTAAATCTACCGCTTGTCGACTCGGCGTTATCCCTATAATCTCTGACACCGCACCAGCAGAACCACCACAAATCTCTAATACTAAAGCGCTTGCGCGCTCAAGCGCTTGCAAGGTGTTGCCGTAATCAACACCACGCTCAAAACGGTAAGATGAATCTGTAATTAAACCCAACCTGCGGGCTTTTCCAGCGATTGTATCTGGCGTAAAAAATGCACTTTCCAGAAAAATATTGGTTGTATTATCGCTTAAGGAGGTACTAACACCCCCCATAATGCCAGCTAATGCAATTGCGCCATTATCATCTGCAATTACTAGATCATCTGCGGCTAACTTAAAGTCCAGATGATTGAGTAAGGTAATAGGTTCTTCAGCCTTTGCAAAACGCACTATAATGTCACCTTGCAGCTTATCCGCATCAAAAGCATGCATTGGCTGCCCCAACTCAAGTAACACATAGTTGGTAATATCGACAATCGCGCTAATGCTACGAATACCGCTGCGATTTAAGCACCTCAACATCCAATCAGGTGTTTTTGCTTGTGCATTAACGCCAGAAATTAGGCGTCCGCAATAGCGCGGACAAGCCTCAGAAGCAATAACTATTACCTTTTTTGTAGCCTGATGATTAGGCTTAATGACTTGAATATCAGGCGTATTAAGTGGCGCACCTGTAATGGCGGCAACATCGCGAGCGATGCCTAAGAGACTTAAACAATCACTACGATTGGGTGTTAGTTTAATAGTAAATAGCTTGTCATCTAGCCCTAAATACTCACGGATATCTTGACCAATTGTCACATCATCTGGTAGCTCTAGCAAACCAGTTGGTTCAGCCGCCGCATCTAACTCTTTGGCAGAACACATCATACCAAACGACTCTACACCACGCACTTTGGCGGCTTTAATGCTCATGCCTGGCAACTCTGCACCTACTAGCGCGCAGGGCGAAAAGAGTCCTGCACGAGCATTATTAGCACCACAAACGATTTGCAAAGGTTCGGGCAAGCCCACATCCACTTTACAGACTTGCAAACGGTCTGCATCTGGATGCTTCTCTGTCGATAAAATTTTACCAATAACCACTTTAGAAAATACCGTACCGACAGGCTGTAAGTTTTCCACTTCTAAACCAGCCATGGTGAGTGCATGGCTTAGTTCTTCGGTATTGAGGGTTGGATTTACAAATTGTCTTAGCCAGTTTTCGGAAAATTGCATGTCTCTAATTCTTCCACTTCGTGAATTGCTGCAAAAAGCGCAAATCGTTATTAAAAAAGTGGCGCAAGTCATTTACACCATAGCGCAACATCGTCAGACGCTCTATACCTAAACCAAAAGCGAAGCCTCGGTATTGTTCACTATCAATGCCAACATGTTTTAACACCTCTGGATGCACCATGCCACAACCACCAATTTCCAACCAACCATCATTCCAGCTCATATCCATTTCAGCTGAGGGCTCAGTGAAAGGGAAAAATGAGGGTCTGAATCTTACGGTTAAATCGTCGCGCTCAAAAAACCGCCGTAGAAAATCCTGCACTACACCTTTTAGATTTGCAAAACTAATATGATCATCCACCCATAAGCCTTCTACTTGATGAAACATAGGTGAATGTGTCGCATCAGAATCCACGCGGTATACACGACCAGAGGCAATGATTTTTAATGGGAATTCAGTATTATTTTTAATTGCATCTTCCATATAGTGCACTTGCACTGGGGAAGTATGAGTGCGCAGTACTTGCTCGTGTTTTCCATCACCACTATCCACATAAAATGTATCGTGCATAGCACGTGCTGGATGATTCTCAGGAATGTTCAGTGCAGTAAAGTTATAAAAGTCGGTTTCAATTTCAGGACCTGTTGCCACACTAAAACCAATGGAATGAAACAAAGCTTCCACACGTTGCAAAGTCATGGTCACAGGATGCAAACCACCTTGTGCATGCATGCGGGCGGGCAAGGTTACATCAAGCGATTCACTGGCTAACTGCTTATCTTGCTCAACATTAAGTAAAGCTTCACGACGATGCTTTAAAGCTTCTTCAATAGCCTGCTTCACCATATTAATCGCAGCACCAGCTGCAGGGCGCTCTTCAGCGCTCAGCTTACCCAAGCCTTTCATGGCCCCTGTTAGCGCACCGCTTTTACCAAGATATTTAGCTTTTGCATTTTCTAGGTCAGTAATCGTTGTACAGGAAACAAAATCTGCCTGTGCTCCTGGAATTAAATATTCTAAATTTTGCATCGTATTTATTTAAACTGTTAATTTACTAAGTCGGCTATTATAACTGATGGATTAGCGATAAGCCTTTGAAAATTCATTAAAATACTTTAGCGTTTTTCTTTAAAATTTAGGCAATAAAAAAGAGGCCTAAGCCTCTTTTTTATCATTACTTTTCACTATAATAATTTAAACAGCAGCTAAACCTGTTTTCGCTAATTCTACAAATTGAGCAAATGCTGGTTTATCAAATACTGCTAAATCAGCAAGCACTTTACGATCCACTTCAATTGCAGCTTTTTTCAAGCCATTCATGAAACGGCTGTATGTCAAACCAAACTCACGTGAGCCAGCGTTGATACGCGCTATCCACAATGTGCGGAATTGACGTTTCTTTTGACGGCGATCACGATAAGCATATTGACCAGCTTTCATTACCGCTTGTTTAGCAACGCGGTAAACGTTTTTGCGACGGCCACGGTAACCCTTGGCAGCGTCTAATACTTTTTTGTGTCTTGCACGAGCGATGACACCACGTTTGACTCTAGGCATGTCTTATTTCCTTATCGAGTCGGCATCATTGCGCGAACGCGTTTGATGTCAGTTGGTGAAATGATAGCAGTGCCACGTAATTTACGTTTTTGCTTAGTGGTTTTTTTTGTCAGGATATGGCGAAGATGCGAATGTGTACGCTTTACTTTACCGTTACCCAAGAATTTGAAGCGCTTTTTGGCGCTACTCTTGGTCTTCATTTTTGGCATTTTCTTCTCCTAAAGAAACTATAAAAAAGAGCGATCGGGCATGCCTTTAGCCGCGTCGCTACAAAGGGTATTACCCACTTCACTTACAAACTTACGTTTATAATTTTTAAACTTAATCTAACAACTACTTAACTTTTTTATGTGGCCCCAAAATCATGACCATTTGTCGACCTTCCATTTTCGGAAACTGCTCAACAGCTGCATGTTCTTTTAAATCTGCTTCAACACGTTTAAGCAACGCTAAACCTAATTCTTGATGAGTAATTTCGCGACCTCTAAAACGTAGTGTAATTTTTGCTTTATCACCATCTTCTAAGAATCGCGCAATACTACGCACTTTAATATTATAGTCACCATCATCGGTACCAGGGCGGAACTTAATCTCTTTTACTTGCACTTGCTTTTGTTTAAGCTTAACTTCGTGCTGACGCTTGCTTTCGGCATATTTAAATTTGCCGTAATCCATTAAACGACATACTGGTGGAGCTGCCTGTGGCGCGATTTCAACCAAATCGATGTCAGCTTCTTCTGCTTTTGCAAAAGCTTCTGCCAATGTCACAATACCAAGCGGCTCACCTTCCATACCAACTAAACGAACTTGTGGCGCTGTAATATCGCCATTAATTCGTGTTTCTTTATCCTGTGCTATATTAAGCCCCTACTTCCATAAATAATAAAACCGCTCTCCCGCATATTAAACCTTGTCATTAATCTCAGTTTTTAAACGCTCAATAAACGCCTGAACTGACATTGAACCTAGGTCTTCACCTTTTCTGGTACGCACGGCTACTTGTCCGCTTTGCATTTCGCGCTCACCTGCTACCAGCAAATAAGGCATTTTCTGCAAGCTATGTTCACGTATTTTATAGGTAATCTTCTCATTTCTCAAGTCAAAATCGCATCTAAAGCCATTTTTCTTCAATTCTTCAACCACTTGGCGCACATAGCCCGCTTGATTATCGGAAATATTCAGTACCATTGCTTGCACAGGTGCTAACCAAACTGGCATAGCTCCTGCATAATTCTCTATCAAAATACCGATAAAGCGCTCCATTGAACCAACAATCGCGCGATGTAACATAATTGGACGTTTGCGTGAATTATCTTCGGCCACGTATTCTGCGCCTAAACGTTCTGGTAAATTAGGGTCAAGCTGAATCGTGCCACATTGCCACATGCGCCCCAAAGAGTCTTTTAGTGTAAATTCAATTTTAGGGCCATAAAAGGCACCCTCACCTGGTAAGTATTCAAATGCTAAATTGTTGATTTTTAGAGCGTCGGCTAATGAAGTTTCCGCTTTATGCCAATCCTCGTCAGAGCCAATACGTTTTTCTGGGCGGGTCGATAGCTTTACAATAACATCATTAAAACCAAAGTCACCATATGCCTTATAAAGCATCTTAATAAAATCTGCTACTTCGTCTTTTACTTGGTCTTCGGTACAGAAAATATGCGCATCGTCCTGTGTAAAGCCACGTACACGCATTAAACCGTGTAGTGAACCAGATGGCTCGTTACGATGGCATGAACCAAACTCTGCCAAACGCAATGGCAAATCGCGGTAGCTATGTAACCCGCTATTAAAAATCTGAATATGCCCAGGACAATTCATTGGCTTAACCGCATATTCACGGCTTTCAGATGCCGTTACAAACATATTGTCACGATAGTTTTGCCAGTGCCCAGATTTCTCCCATAAGGTTTTATCCATGATGGTTGGTGTGCGGACTTCTTGATAGTTGTAATCTTTAAACATTTGGCGCATATACTGCTCAACTTCTTGCCAGATACTCCAGCCGCGCGGATGCCAAAACACCATGCCGGGTGCATCATCTTGCATGTGAAAGTAGTCTAGTTGCTTGCCAAGCTTACGATGGTCACGTTTTTCAGCTTCTTCTAGCTGGAACAAATACGCATCCAAATCCTCTTTTTTTGCCCAAGCTGTGCCGTAAACACGCTGTAACATCTCGTTATTACTATCGCCACGCCAGTATGCACCAGCCAACTTCATCAATTTAAAAGCTTTTAATTTTCCTGTAGATGGCACATGTGGTCCACGACATAAATCAGTAAACGCCCCCTCGGTATAAAGTGACACATCTTCACCTGCCGGAATGCTACTGATGATTTCAGCTTTGTAAGCCTCGCCAATGCTAGTGAAATACGCAACAGCCTCATCACGGGGCAATACTTTGCGTGTTACTTTCTCATCTTTTTTAGCAAACTCAATCATTTTCGACTCGATTGCAATTAAATCATCTGGCGTGAATGGTCTTTTATATGAAAAATCATAGAAAAAACCATTGTCAATGACAGGGCCGATGGTCACTTGCGCTTCTGGAAATAGAGTTTTAACAGCATAAGCCAATAAATGCGCTGTTGAATGACGGATAACCTCTAAACCTTCGGGGCTTTTCTCAGTAATAATCGCGACTTCGGAGTCTTTGGTAATGAGATGGGATGTATCCACCAACACACCATTAACCTTGCCAGCTAACGCAGCTTTGGCTAATCCCGCGCCGATGTTCATTGCGATATCTGCAACAGTTACAGGGGAATCAAATGCACGCTCTGAACCATCTGGTAAACGAATTACTGGCATAACATGTACCCTAATAAATGAAAAAAGCCGCTTTGCTCAAACGGCTTTATCTAAAATTTAAACTACAAAAGTGTTACAGATAACTGGTAGGCGGTACCAGATTCGAACTGGTAGGCAGTACCAGACTCGAACTGGTGACCTCTTGGATGTCGACCAAGCGCTCTAACCAACTGAGCTAACCGCCTATTGCTGCTTAACATAAGCAGTCTTTAATTTTAACGCATTAGGAAGAACGAAGCAATGCAATTGCGGAGTTAAAACTTGCTGAAGTAAGCTCTTATTTCTTGCCTATAACTTCCATCATCGATTTTAAACCAGCTAAGCCATCGTCATAAAACAACTCCATGGCTTGAATTGCAGTTGCATTATCTTGTCCTGCTGGGGCATCTAGTGTGTTGGCTTTATTGTTAAAGCGGCCAGTCCAAGTAACAATAGTTTCGCCTACCGCAGTACCGGTCCTTACCTGCATCACACCACGGTAGTTGCTCACTGGAAAATCACCTTGTGACATTTGGTAATCAAGCTTCATATCTACATCTGGGGTTTCACGACGTTTTTCTTCTAGTTTGAGCCCACTTTTTAAAGTAATCAATCTAAAGTTAGCAGACTCACCTTCATCATCTAGCTTTTGTAATGGCACGCTAGTTTGCACATCAGGATGCCACTGAGCAATGGCATCAAACTGTTTAAGTACTTGCCAAACGCTTGCAGCATCTGCTTTGATGGTGATTTCTTTGGTTACTTTTTGCGGCGTAGGCCCACAAGCAAAAGCGCTCGTAACACAGGCAAACATTAGCGTAAAGGACAGGACTATATTTAGTGGTATTTTTCTCATAGGTGGTTTAATACAATCTTACTAATCTACACTTTACTGATCTATAAATGACCCCAGCGCCCTGCTTTGTGCACCAGTAGGAATGCTCTGCAACTTAAGATTAGTCTTTGCATCCACTACCGTCACATGATTATCCATCCAGCTTGCTACATAGACTCTATCATGTACGGCATCGTAATTGATTCCTTCTGGCGAACCATCTACATCAATGGTTGCAATCACTTTTTGCAAGGATGTATCAATCACTGAAATAGTATCAGCACCAGTATTTGTCACATAAATACGCGTACCATCTGGGTTGCTTGTTGCACAATACGGGTGCTCCCCTACGCGAATTTTTGCTGTTATAACATTGGTTTGCAAATCAATGACTGTCACGTTATTGCTAATCACGTTGACCACATAAAGAGATTGTCCATCGCCGCTTAGTGCCATGCCGAACGGGTGTTTACCTACGGCAATTTTAGTCAGCACCTTGTGCGTCCGAGCATCAATAATACCAACTTCATCACTATCTCGGTTGGCTACATAGAGCTTATCTCCCTGCTGATTAAAGATCATACTGGCTGGCGCCTTGCCAATTGCAATACTTTCACGATTTTGCGTGTGTTTTGTATCAACCACCCAAATACGATCACTATACCAATCTGCAACATAGAGTTGACTACCATCATTTGTAAGTGCCAACCCCACTGGCGCAATGTCAAATTTAATTTCGTCAATCACTTTGCGCTTTGCAGTACTAATCACCGATACTGAGCGACCATCTACGTTCGACACATAGACACGTTTACCTTTTCCATCAACAACTACACCTGCTGGACCTTTGCTCACAGCAATCGTGTCAACCACTTGATTCGTTGCTAAATCAATTACCGATACTGTATTAGCGCCTTGATTGGTAATATAGGCAAACGGCGTAGCTACGGCCGCAACTGTTGCAAACAACGTGACTGCCAAGCCTATAATCAACGAACTCCGCACATATATTTGACGCATTTTTAAATGATCCCAGATAAAGCTAGTTAAACTTAGACTATAAGTCTATAAGTCTATCAGACTTAATAACGTGACCTATTGCTAATGCGATGACAAACCACTGTGGATTATTTCCATGATTCATAGTCTGTTAATATTTAAGCTCACTTATGATAGGTTATATGACGATTCAAACCAATTTAGATGATTTAATCACGGCACTAGCTGCAAATGGCTATGCTGTGATTGACCAAGCGATGCCAGATGAGGCCATTACTCAGTTGCGAAATGAAGCATGTAAATTAAAAAGAATGGGGTTGATGCAAAGTGCTAGCACTGGTAAAAACTCAAGCGCGCATATTTTAAGCGCACTTCGGGGTGATTTTACACATTGGCTAGATACTACTATTAGTAAGCCCAGCAGTAATCAAATTGACTCCATGATTTATATAAAATTTATGGAATCCTTACGTCAACTACTCAATCAAACCTTATTTTTAGGGCTTTTTGATTTTGAAACTCATTATGCTATATACGCAGCAGGTACCGGCTACAGCAAGCATTTAGACCAATTTCAACAAAATAATCTGATGCAAGCAAATATATCAGCACGTAAAATAAGTTCTATTTTATATTTAAACCAAAACTGGAAAACCCATGATGGCGGACAGTTGCGTTTGTATTTAGAGGCAGAGCATTTAGAAGCAAAAAAAAATATTGATATAGAACCCATCAGTGGAAGATTAGTTATATTTTTATCTGATCGTTTTTGGCATGAAGTGTTACCAGCTAAGCGAGAAAGAATAAGCCTCACAGGTTGGTTTCGCTTAAGATAAATATGAGCATAGATACACTTTTTAGTAGTGAAGAATTTCGCCAAGTAGGCCACAAACTCATTGATATTCTGAGCGACCATCTCAATCAACAAGCTAAACGCGAGCGCCCCACCATCAATTGGCATGACCCTTTGTCCGAGAACATTAAGTGGCAGCAACCTTTACCAACACAAGCTACTTTAGATACAGATGGATTACTGCAACAGCTAGAAATAACCATTCTTCATAACAGCTTAGGTGTTCATCACCCACATAATTTGGGTCATCAAGTCGCACCACCACTACCAATTGCCGCTTTGTGCGATTTAGTCGCAGCGCTTACCAATCAAGCCATGGCAGTATACGAAGCAGGCCCAAGTGCCACGATGCTTGAACGCCAAGTAATTGCCTGGCTATGCGAACTTATAGGTTGGAAAACACATGGTATAACAAGTCATGGTTTTTTAACATCAGGTGGATCCCAAGCTAATCTCACCGCACTACTTGCTGCAAGGCAAGTGTCTTGTCAAAAATTAGCAAAATCTAATATTTGGCAAGATGGAATAGCATCATCTAAACTACGTATTCTCACGTCAGAACATATGCACTACTCTATCAGCCGTGCTGCTGGCATTATGGGCTTAGGCACTGATGCTGTGATTCAGATTGCTTGCACCAGTAACGATGCTATGGATGTTAACGCACTAAAAAACGCCCATCAACGTTGCATACAAAATAATGAGCTTGTTGTTGCAGTAGTTGCCACCGCAGGTTGCACCCCTACAGGCACCATAGACCCGCTGCAAGCCATTGGACATTATTGTAATAAAGAAGATTTATGGTTACATGTAGATGGAGCGCATGGCGCATCTGCGCTCCTATCAGCGCACCATAAAATTAAGCTTGCAGGGTTGGAATTAGCTGATTCTGTTGTATGGGATGGTCATAAGTTGCTTTATATGCCAGCCGCAGTTTCGGCGGTATTATTTAAAGATGTCAAAAATAGCTATGCCGCATTTGCACAAGAAGCCTCTTATTTGTTTGCTGAAGGTCACGAACAAGAATTTAATAGCAGCTACCGCACTTTAGAATGTACCAAGCGCATGATGGGCTTAAAACTTTGGGCTGCATTCTCGCTTTATGGCACAAGTGGTTTAGGTGATTTAATTAATACCGTATTTGCGAAAGCACAACTTTTTAGTGAAAAAATCAGCGCTCATCATGACTTTGAATTGCTAATGAAACCACAAACAAATATCGTATGCTTTCGCTATATTCGAGCAGGGCTTAGTGCGATTGAATTAAATCAACTTCAATTCAATATCAGACAAAAAATTGTCCAAAGCGGTGCATTTTATATCTCACAAGTAGCGCATCATGGCAAGTTATGGTTACGCACTACGATCATGAATCCACTGACTAATTCTGAAGATTTTGATGCGCTCCTTCAGCGAATAATGTTGTCTACCTGATTAAGCTCTGAATTAACGGCGTCACTAAGTGTGCTAATGCGTTTGGAAGCTTAACCATATTTAGGGCTGCTATTCGCGCATTATCTGATGCTTTTAGTAGCGTTTTGTTTAAAATATCAACCAATTTATCTAACTCATAGTCGCTATGTTCTGCGACAAACTGTTCAAGATAGCTTTCTAAAAACACCAACACAATCACATCTTCTAATGCTTGAGTATCGGCACTAGTTTTTAAGCCTTCTTTTTTAACTATTAAACAAACCTTTGTGATTAATACTTCATCATAGCCGACTTCACTCAACACAGATTTTGCAGTTTTTGCATGGAATTTTTTTAGATCGTTGCGCCACTGAAAATAAGCTGGCTTGGTCATCGCATAGCTAGACCGGGCTATTTTCCAGCGCTGAATATGTTGACATCTCACTGCCAGTTTCACTGCTTCTGAGGCTTCAGGCATGTAACGATGTAGCATCTCACTCATACGCATTGAGTAAAGATATTCTTTGGGATAAGTTTGCCCATCTACAACCTCAAGATTTGGATCTTGTTTATTCAGTTCATCAAAGTGCGCAATTGCTTGATTAAATCTCGAATGATCGTTAATTTTCATTTTAGAATTTCATTTCATTCTTAAGTGTTTATTGAGTAACGGCTAATCGTCGGTGTTTCAAGAAGTATAATGACTAGTCATTTTTTTTGGTAAGCCATTCACCTGCATGAATTCAGTTGATTTACAAAATCTAGTGTCAATCGAAATGCCATATGCCAAACATAAAGGAAGGCTACTGGCCGATTTACCAAGCAACTATTTAAATTGGTTTGCCCGCGAAGGTTTTCCAACTGGTGAACTTGGGCGATTGTTGATCCTGATGCATGAAATAGATCACGACCTTCTAAACTTTCTCATTAGCCCTCTTAGAAAAAATAACACTTTCATGCCATCTACTAGCCAGTATCTTTTATTGATAATTCTCTTTCAACTTTAGCAACAAACTCGGGCTAGCATATCCATCTGCAGGCAAGCCAAGAGCGGCTTGATATAAACGTATCGCAGCTTGCGTTTTAAAACCAGGAAAGCCATCTGGATTACCCGCATCAAAACCATGTTCATTTAAGCTGATTTGCAAATCCATCATTTGGTTAAAGCTTAGGGCACCTGTTTCGGCATATTGCCCACCCACAATCGGTGTATTGTCAGAATAGCGGCGGGCTAAATTAACTACAGATAAGGCATAATTTACCGAGCGATTCCAATCCATGACCACATTGAAATTACTAAATATCATGAATGCTGGGCCTAGCCAGCCTTGCGGCAAAATAATCGCTGCATCATCATTGACTGTTGGAAATGGTTTATCGTTAACCGTCTTCACACCGAGAGCCGCCCATTCAGCCACTGGCTTACGCAGAGTTAATTGTGCATCTTGCCAAACAAAATTACTAGGTAACTGTACTTCCATTACAGCAGGCTCATCAGCATCCCAGCCAATATCAGATAAATAGTTAGCCGCAGAAGTAAACGCATCTGGAATCGATTGCCACACGTCAATATGGCCGTTATTATCAGCGTCTACCCCGTAACGCATCAACGTACTCGGCATAAACTGCATATGCCCCATCGCGCCTGCCCAAGAACCCCGCATATCAGCAACGTTAACATGTCCAGCTTCTAAAATACGCATAGCATCCATCAACTGAGCACGAAAAAACGCTTGTCGTCGTCCGTCGTGTGCTAGGGTGGCTAAAGCAGCTGGTATATTAATATTGCCTTTGTTTCGCCCATAGCTTGTTTCCATACCCCAGAATGCGACTAATAGCGTCCTTGGGATACCATATTCTTTCTCAATTCTATCCAGTAAGGCTTGATACTTTACTAGCAACTTTTGCCCAGTCGCAATTTTCTGTGGGGTTATGCGTTGATTAATATACTCTGAGAATGGCTCAATAAACTCTGGCTGACTTCTATCTAATTGGATTACTTGAGGTACAGGGCTAATATGTGTAAAAGCGGCATCCAGTGTGGATTGAGATATTCCCTCATTAATCGCTTCTTGTTTAAAATCAGTTAGCCATAAATCAAATGTAGCATTGGCTAATTCAGTAAACAAACAAAGTGTAAAAAAAATGAGCGTTTGCGTTATTTCTTTATATGATTTCATTTTTTTCTTTTTATCATCATAATAATAATAAGTGAATGATACCTACTTGCTCAACGTTATTATTGCGCTAACAATGCTGCATAGCCCACTTGATAATCAGGGTAATGCAATATAAACCCCGTTTGTAACATGCGCTGATTACTTAAACGTTTGCCACCCAAGACTGGGAGCGGCATCACATCAACTATCTGGTGTTTTTGATCAGCTATCCATTTAAGTGTTTGGTATTGTGTAGTCGGCTGGTTATCGGTAACGATATAACAATCCGCAATTGTCTTTTGCTGTTGCAACAACTTAATTAAATACACAATAAAAGCTGCGGCATCATCGCGATATATACGGTTAGTCCAGCCATTTTGTGCAGGCCATAAATCCTGCTGTTCTGCGAGCTTAATCATACGCGTGCGACCTGGGCCATAAATACCTGATAACCTTAAGACTGTAGCACCGCAGGGAAAATTTTTAATTAAATTTTCGGCTTCTAACAAACGCTCTCCGCCTGCATCGGTTGCGACAGCGATGATGGTTTCATCGATGATGGCTTCAGTTTTTTGTCCGTAAACTCTTGTGCTAGAAACGAAAAAAACGTGCTTTAAATGCGGATTAGCTTGCTGAGTAGCCAAAACATTACGTAAACCTTCTACATAATGCAGGCGGTAATTATCATCTACATCTAAACTAGTTTTAGCAGAACCTGCGACACAATAAATCAAATAGTCTGGCTGGATCTGTGCAAGTTTACTCAATGTTTCAGGCTGCGTGACATCAGCCTGTATCCTCATTATGTTAGCAGGCAGCTGCTGATCGCTGACCCTTAGCCCAATCACCTCATAGGCTAGCGACTGTAAATCAGTGGCGATTTTTGTGCCTAAATCGCCACAACCAATGATGAGTACTTTGGCTGACATATCCAAGTTTTAAGGCACTGGCTTCAAGAATTTTTCAGTAAGAAAAAGCGCAATGATTGTTTTACCGTCAGTAATTTCACCGCTTTGAACTGCAGCTAGGCATTTCTCTAAGCTCATTTCAAACACTTCCATTGCTTCATCGTCATCACGCTGATGCTTACCCAAAGTTAAACCTCGCGCGAGATAGGTATGAATCACTTCATTTGAGTAGCCTATGCACGGATGTTGTAAACCTAAGCTCACCCATTCTTTAGCACTGTAGCCAGTTTCTTCTAGTAACTCGCGTTTTCCAGTATTCAGTGGCGCTTCACCTGCGTCAATCTTACCGGCTGGCAACTCAATAAATACTTGGTTTAGTGCATAACGAAATTGTCGCTCTAATAATAAATGTCCATTATCAAGTAATGGCACAACAATGACTGCACCAGGATGTACGATATATTCACGCTGACTCTTACCACCGTTTGGCAGGGTTACCTGATCGCGTTTAACGATAAGCATGCCACCCTGCGCAATGGTCTCAGATGAAATACAAGTTTCCCTTAGATTACCTGTTGAAAGAGTTTTCATACGGACCAGGGTGATTGAATAAGTTGCTAAACAAAGGCGTTAAATACTGGTAGAAAATGTATCACATTTGCTAGGATTACCCTTTTCAATCCCTTGATTAAACCAATGAATACGCTGTTGCGATGTGCCATGCGTAAAACTATCGGGTACAGCATAACCTTGCGCTTGTTTTTGTAGCGCATCATCACCAATAGCAGAGGCAGCTGCTAGCGCCTCTTCTATATCCCCTTGTTCCAAAAGCTTTTTTTTTGCATCAGCATGTTTTGCCCAAACGCCAGCGTAACAGTCTGCCTGTAATTCTAAACTTACGGAATACTCATTTGATTCGACTTCATTGCGCGCATGCTCCCGTGCTTGCTGAACTTTTGCAGAGGTTCCGAGTAGATTTTGAACATGATGACCAATCTCATGTGCGACGACATAAGCCTGAGCGAAGTCACCCGGGGCATTAAAACGTGTTTTCATTTCTTGGTAAAAACTTAAATCGATATATACTTTTTGATCGCCTGGGCAGTAAAACGGACCCATAGCCGCTTGGCCTGTGCCACAAGAAGTTGGTGTAGAGCCGCTGAATAGTACAAGCTTAGGTGGTGTATATTGCTTGCCAGATTGCTGAAAAATCTCGCCCCAAGTATCCTCAGTAGAAGCCAGCACTTTAGCGACAAACTTAGCTTGCGTATCGTCTTGTGGAATCGCTTGAGCAGCTGGTGCTACTTGCTGCTGGCCCTGTAAGCCCTGCCCCATATTAAGCACAACATTGGGGTCTACACCAAAGTACATAGCAACCAAGGCTAATGCGATCGTGCCAATACCAATACTTTTACCACCTATAAACCCGCCGCCACCACTGCTCCGTCTATCTTCAACATTACTGCTTTCACGTTCATCATCTAAGCGCATATTGGCTCCTTAATGCAGTTGCTTAATGTAGCTTGATATTTTTTAGCTGCATTAATTTATTTCTTCCACAATACCTGATAAATAAAACCAGGAAAAGTGAACACCAAAAATAAGCAACCAGTTACCGCGTAAAACTCCCAGTTTTGTGGTGCGAGTTGACCCATCGTATTATTTTCGGCATATAAAGCGATACCTCCCGCTACAAAATACAGTATGATAAGCTCTAACAAACGCCAACCTAAATGTTTGCTCTGAACTTGGTTTTGACTTTGATTTTTAAGGGGATATACATAAAAAAGCTTTTCTGAAAACCAAGGTAAATTAGCGCATAAAAATGCTAAAAGTAGAATAATATTTTGAGTCATGAGATCGCTCTGTTACTTATACTATAAAAAAATAATGATAAGTGGGTATAAACCGCTATTTAGGATATTGCAGTGAATGCGTAATAGCATAAGCACACAATGTCATTAGGCTTTGAGGCATTAAGCCTAATGCCAGTAATGCAAGCGCATTAATACTTAATACTATTTTCATATCAGCTGAAGGTTGAATTGGCGTATGGTCAACTGGCTCATCAAAGTACATCAACTTGACTACGCGTAAGTAATAAAATGCGCCTATCGCTGCCATCAAAACAGCAAATACAACAAACCAAATAAAGCCAGCTTGAACTGCCGCTTGTAATACGGTGAATTTGGCATAAAAGCCTAATGTAGGTGGCACGCCCGCCATGCTAAACATAACAATGAGCATTAAAAATGCAATCCAAGGATTACGTTGGTTAAGGCCTTTTAGGTCATCCAATTTATCAGCCTCAAAGTCTTTGCGTGATAGCAAGAGCACAATACCAAAGCTGGCAAGTGACATAATAACGTACGATGCAATATAAAACATGGCAGAAGCATAACCATTTAAGCTGGCACTCATTAAGCCAAACAATAAAAAGCCAATATGTGAGATGGTGGAGTATGCCAACATACGCTTAAGATTAGTTTGAGCAATGGCGGTAATGTTACCAATCACCATAGAGCATACTGCCATAATCAGCAGCATGCCTTGCCAATCTAAAGCCAACGGTTGCAAACCTTGCGCTAACAATCTTATAACCATTGCAAAAGCAGATAACTTAGTGACTGAGCCAATAAATAAGGTAATAGCAGTAGGTGAGCCCTCATATACATCTGGCACCCACATTTGGAAAGGTACTGCGCCAAGTTTAAAGGCTAAGCCAGATACAATAAACACAACGCCTAATATCAACACAGGATGACTGCCAGTGCTCTGGATTAGAGTTGGATCGATTAAAGCCGCTGCAATTTGGCTAATGTTAAGAGTGCCAGTGGCGCCATAAATCATCGACATACCATATAAGAGTAACCCAGATGCTAATGCACCTAGCACAAAATATTTCATAGCCGCTTCTGTGGCTTTTACATTATCACGGTCAAACGCTACTAATGAATAAACGCATAAAGATAGTAGTTCTAAGCCCATGTAAATGGTTAACATGCTTTGCCCAGAGGCCATAATCATCATGCCAAGTAAGGCAAATAATACAAGCGCATAAAACTCACCTCTAAACATGCCACGTAGCTTAATGTAATTTCGGGTATATACTAAAATGAGCGAAGTGGATAAGTACATCATGAGCTTAAGCACGTCACTTAACGCATCGTCCACAAACATATCACTAAAGCTATAGCCGACTGATGGTGTGTGCGTTGTCAATGTAAAGTAAGCCGCGGCAAATAACGTAAACTGCGCTAAGACGTAGATAAAAAAGCGCGTTTTATCTGTAAGAAACAAATCCAATATTAGAATAAACATCGCCATACTCAGCACAATAATCTCTGGTAAGGCGGTAATCATGTCGTATTGAATATTGTCCATAATGAATTCTATTTATATTTTTCGGTTATTTCAGTTGGCCTGAGTTTCAGATTACTTAGTAAGTTGCTGCAGAGACTACGCTAGGAATCTTATTGTGCATTTGGCTTATAAACTGCAATACAGTCGCGTGTGTTATTTCAATAATAGGTGCTGGATATAAGCCAAATCCTAATACCATAATGGCTAATACGCCTAAAATTAAAAACTCGCGTTTGTTAATATCTTTTAGTTCTGCCACATGATGATTTGCAATTGCACCATAGAACACACGCTTAACCATCCACAAAGTGTAAGCAGCGCCAAATATGAGGGTAGTGGAAGCTAAAAATGCAAACCAGAAATTAGCTTGTAAAGCACCCAAAATAACCATGAACTCACCTACGAAGCCCGATGTGCCTGGCAAACCACTATTCGCCATGGCAAATAGCACGGCAAAGGCAGCAAAAGTTGGCATTGTATTAGCTACGCCACCGTAATCAGCAATTTCACGGCTGTGCATTCTGTCGTATAGTACCCCTACAGACAAAAACATAGCAGCTGAAATAAAGCCGTGCGAAATCATTTGTACAATTGCGCCTTCTAGCCCTAATGAATTGAATATAAAAAAGCCTAAAGTCACAAAACCCATATGGGAAATAGATGAGTAGGCAATGAGTTTTTTCATATCTTGCTGTACTAATGCAACTAGCGCGATGTAAACCACAGCAATAAGCGATAGAGTAATCATCATTGGTGCGAGATAATGTGCAGCATCAGGAGAGATTGGCATTGCAAAGCGTAGAAAACTGTATCCACCCAATTTAAGTGCAATTGCAGCTAGAACTACAGAGCCACCAGTTGGTGCTTCAACGTGCGCATCCGGCAGCCAGGTATGTACTGGCCACATTGGGATTTTGACGGCAAATGCCATGAAGAACGCCATAAAAATAAGTATTTGTGGTTTTAAACCTAATGGTAATGCATAGAAATCTACGACTTCAAAACTGCCAGTTTGGTAATAAAGATAGATAAACGCCACTAGCATGAGTAGCGAACCTAATAAGGTGTAGAGGAAGAATTTAATCGTGGCATATACACGATTAGGACCACCCCAAATACCAATTACCAAGAACATTGGTATTAACATAGCCTCCCAAAACACGTAGTACAGAATGCTATCGAGCGCACTGAATACACCAATCATCAGACCAGACATAATCAAAAAAGCTGCCATATATTGGGCAATACGCAATGTAATAACTTCCCATGCAGCAATCACAACAATCACTGTGGTAAAACTGGTCAGCAATATTAAAGGTACCGCAATACCATCTACACCCAAATGATAGTTAATATTAAATGCAGGTATCCAGCGAATGCCTTCTTGAAACTGAAAGCCGCCATACGCAAAATTAAAATGGGTATAGAGTGGAATAGTGGCAGCGAAGGCTGCCAAACCGCCAACTAACGCTATCCAACGCGTAGCATTGGGCGTTTTATCACTACCAAGAGCTAGCACTGCAACACCGGCTAAAATTGGCACCCAAATAGATAAACTTAAAATATGGCTGAGTAAATTATTCAACATGGTGGATTTTTATTATTATGTTTTCATGAAAAAGGTTAAGAACAAGAACACACCAATAATCATAGCGAATGCATAGTGATAAATTAAACCTGATTGTAATTTGCGTATCACGCCAGATAATTTACCGATTAAACGTGCAGTACCATTAACGAATGCACCATCAATCAATTGCACATCACCGATTTGCCATAATTTATTCCCAATAAAAAGTGCGCCACGCGCAAACACTTTTTCATTAAAACTATCAAAACCATATTTATTTTCTAATACTTTGTTAATCAATGAAAAACGATGCTGTATGGCCGCTGGAATATCAGGGCGCTTCATGTAAAAAAACCACGCCACTAAAACACCTGAAGCTGCCAGCACAAAGGGAAGTGTCATAAAACCATGTAATGCCATGCCTGCTGGCGTATGTAATACTGTATTGAAGTGATGTGTTAAATCCTCTATTGCTGGATGTGCTTCGTGATTTACAAAAATAATGTCTTTGAAAAAATCACCGAATAGCATGGGCTTAATAGCTAAATAACCAATCAGCACTGATGGAATTGCCAATAATATTAAGGGTAACTTAACCACCCAACCTGGCTCATGTGGATCATCGTTCGGGCTTAAACCGTGATGTTCTTCATGGCTACTATCTTCGTGACTAGTATCATGGCTGTCATGCGCACGTTCAGCATCCGTGCTTGAATGATTATTTTCATCATGCGTGTCAACCTTATGGGACTCATGATGATGACTATCCCCTTTAGCTTCACGCCATTTCTCTTTGCCATGGAACACTAAAAAGTACAATCTAAACGAATAAAATGCGGTTACAAACACCCCAACCAATACAGCAAAATAGGCAAAACTACTACCCGTGATATTTGAAGCGGCGGCGGCTTCAATAATAGAATCTTTAGAGTAAAAGCCTGCAAAAAATGGCGTACCAATGAGTGCTAAAGAACCAATGAGCGAAGTTATCCACGTAACTGGCATATATTTTTTCAAATTACCCATGTTACGAATATCTTGATCATGATGCATGCCCATAATTACTGAGCCAGCACCTAAGAACAATAAGGCTTTAAAAAATGCATGCGTCATGAGATGGAATATCGCCACTGAGTAAGCTGATGCTCCAAGCGCCACAGTCATATAACCGAGTTGGGACAAAGTTGAATACGCCACAACTCTTTTAATATCGTTTTGGATAATACCTAAGAAGCCCATAAACAAGGCAGTGATACTGCCAATAATCATGACGAATGATAATGCGGTATTTGATAACTCAAACAATGGCGACATACGTGCCACCATAAAAATGCCAGCTGTCACCATAGTTGCAGCATGAATCAATGCAGAAATTGGCGTTGGACCTTCCATAGAGTCTGGTAACCAAACGTGCAGAGGCACTTGTGCTGATTTACCCATTGCACCAATAAACAGTAATATACAAGTGACTGTCATTAGCGACCAAGGCACATGAGGGAAAATATAAACTGTATGTGCCGCAAAGTCTGGTGCTAACTTAAATACTGTCGCGTAATCTAAGCTGCCAAAATAATATAACACCATAGCAATGCCTAATAAAAGGCCCAAATCACCCACCCTATTAACTAAAAAGGCTTTTAAATTGGCATAGATAGCAGTTGGTCGTGTGTACCAGAAACCAATCAGTAAATAAGACACTAAACCAACAGCTTCCCAGCCAAAAAATAACTGCATGAAATTATTCGACATCACTAACATCAACATAGCAAAAGTGAATAATGAAATATAGCTAAAAAAGCGTGCGTAGCCCTTATCTTCATGCATGTAACCAATAGTGTAAATATGCACCATCAATGAAACGAAAGTCACTACTACCATCATCATGGCTGACAATCGGTCGACTAAAAACCCTACTTCAAAGGTCAATGTGCCAGATTTAAGCCATGTATAAACAGTCGCGTTATAGGCTGGCGCTGTCATCGCATCATTTAAAACAATCGCAGATAGTACAAACGAAGAACCCACACCTAAGATAGTGACGACATGTGCGGTTGCTCGTGGAAGCTGTTTGCCAAAAAGACCAACAATAATCGCTGCAAACATCGGTAATAAAGGAATGGCTAAGTAAATTTTTTGCATGGTCATGTTCAAACTTTAGCCTTTTAAACTATCTAAATCATCTACATTAATCGTGCGTAAATTGCGGAAAAGTACGACTAAAATGGCTAAACCAATCGCTGATTCAGCTGCTGCAACTGTCAAAATAAAGAACACAAATACTTGCCCAGCAATATCATTTAAGTAATGTGAAAATGCAATAAAGTTAAGGTTGACAGCCAACAACATCAGCTCAATTGCCATCAATAAAATAATCACATTTTTGCGATTTAAAAATATACCAATCACGCTAATTGCAAACAGCAAAGCGCCTAAAACAAGGTAATGAGAAAGTCCTACAGTTAAAGCCATGATTATTTTATACCTCTTGGTTTATCTGTAGGTGCTGGTTCAATCACTTCTGCTACCTCAGTCTCTGATTTAACCTTAACAATGCGGATACGATCTGCACGCTTCACTTTCACTTGCTGCGATGGGTTAATAGATTTAGTTTCTTTTCTATCACGTAAGGTAAGGGCTATGGCGGCAATAATAGCGACGAGTAGTACAACGGATGCCAATTCAAATGGCAGTAAATACTGAGTGTACATCACATGGCCAAGTTCAGCGGTATTGCTATATCCAGCAGATTTTTCTACAGCGGTGATAATTGCGAAATGGTTGCTGCCTAATATCAGTACCATTTCACCAGCCATGAGTACGCCAATAAAACCAGCAACTGGCAGGTAATCCCAGAAGCCTTCTCGCAGCTTATCTAAGTTAATATCTAGCATCATCACCACAAACAGAAACAACACCATTACCGCGCCAACATATACAACCAATAGTGCAATGGCCAAAAACTCTGCTTGTAGCAATACCCAAATACCTGCCGCCGTGAAAAATGCGAGTACTAGATTCAAGGCCGAATGAACAGGATTCCGCGATGTAATAACGCGCATGCCTGCAAATAGCAGAATGCTTGCTAATATGTAAAAAACAAAATCTGTGAATATCATTATTTGTTATGAATCTATATTTTATAGTTATAATTATTATGTATTTTTGAAACTTACAATTTAAAAAAGCAAACTACCTAAACACTCTGTCCGTAGCTCTATCCTCTGCGATTTGTTTCTCATACTTGTCACCCACTGCTAGCAACATGTCCTTTGTATAAAGTAAGTCACCTCGTTTTTCGCCATGGTAATCAAAAACGCGTGTTTCGACAATTGAGTCTACCGGGCATGACTCTTCACACATACCGCAAAAAATGCACTTAGTTAAATCAATGTCATAACGCGTGGTACGGCGTGTATTATCTTCGCGCTGTTCCGATTCAATTGTAATCGCCATGGCAGGGCAGACAGCTTCGCATAATTTACAAGCAATACAACGCTCCTCACCATTCGGGTAACGGCGCAAAGCATGCAAACCTCTAAAGCGACCTGATTGGGGCGTGCGTTCTTCAGGGTATTGAATAGTAATTTTACGCGCAAAAAAGTAACGGCCAGTCAAAGCCATGCCTTTTAAAAGCTCTAGCAACATCAAGCTGGATAAGGTTGTTTTAATTTGATTAAACATAATTTTTAATGAAACAAATAACTTAAAGGTGTTTGCATCAAGCCGCCAATCAGCACAATCCAAACAATAGTAATAGGTATAAAAACTTTCCAACCCAAGCGCATGATCTGATCATAACGATACCTTGGAAATGTCGCCCTAAACCACAAAAATAAAAATAGTAAAAAGCCAACTTTAGCTAGTAGCCACAGAAAACTGTCTGGTATAAATGGCACTGGGGATAACCATCCACCCAAAAACATAGTGGCTGCGAGTGTGCATACCAGCCAAATATTAGCGTATTCAGCCAAAAAGAAAATCGCAAAGGCCATACCAGAATATTCGACGTGGAAGCCCGCTACAATTTCAGACTCGCCCTCTGCCACGTCAAACGGTGCACGGTTTGTTTCTGCAACTGCACTTATAAAGTAAACTACAAAAAGAGGAAACAGCGGTAAAAAATACCAATGCCAAAAACCACCTGATTGGGCTAAAACAATTTTTCCTAAATTGAGTGAGTTAGCACACATAATCACGCCAACTAAAGCGAAGCCCATGGCAATTTCATACGATACAATTTGTGCCGCAGAGCGCAAGCTTCCTAAAAATGCATATTTAGAATTAGAAGCCCAACCCGCAATAATCACCCCATAAACCGCAACTGAAGTCATTGCTAACAAATAGAGCAATCCAGCATCTATATCGGCTAATACCATATTTAAATCGAATGGAATGACCGCCCAAGCTGCAAAAGCAGGCGCAATGGCCAATACAGGGCCCAATAGAAATAAGGCTTTATTGGATGCGGAAGGTAATATTATCTCTTTAAACAGTAACTTCAAACCATCTGCAATAGGCTGTAAAAGTCCGAAATAACCAACGCGATTTGGGCCAATACGTACTTGCATATAGCCGATGACTTTACGCTCTGCCAATGTGAGGTAAGCAACAGCACCCATGAGTGGCAGTACAATCGCGACAATCTTAATTAAAGTCCAACCTGTTAACTGAACTGCCTGCCAATAGCTGCCGAAAATACCGGATAAAAAGTGTAGTAAGGTTTCCATTGTTTATTTAAATACTCAGCCTAACCAAGCACCTCAATCGCAATAACTTTATTTTCACCAACGCTATCTTGAGTAATTTTCTCAAGGGTAATATCACCCATTAAATCGCCCAAACCCAGTGTAGCTTCAGATGCCGCTGCTACACGTACGCAACCAATAGCCACATGATTATCTACTCGCACAACCAACTTAGCACTGCCATTACCTTGTTTGACCAACACAATATCGCCTTCAATCAAGCCCGACTTGATGAGTTGCTCACTATGCATACGGGCCATAGGTTTGATATTGTATTTAGTTTTTTGTAAGGCAGGTGAACGACGCACAATTGGGTCAGCTTTGTATTGCGGAACCTCGCCAATACGTTGTAAACAATCCGATTTAATATTAACTTCAATTTCAACCAATTCTTTTAAGTTGTTATTCAAGCTACGCCACACCACTGCAGATGGTTTTTCACCACCAAAAATAGTATTTTTCACTTGCTCACTACTATCATAATCAAAGCCTGTTAGTCCTAATGTGTTAGCTAACACACGCAATACTTTCCAAGCAGGTCGGCATTCTCCTAGTGGTTTAGTAACGGCAGTAAAGCTTTGGACGCGACCTTCCATACTCATTAAAGAACCTGATGTTTCGGTAAATGGCGCTATAGGTAAAAGCACATCTGCATCATCTAAGGCTTCTGATTTATAACATGTTAGCGCTACGACACACTCCGCTCTTTTCATTGCCTCAGTAGCTAAAGCTGGATTATTGCAGTCAAAAGCAGGCTCTACGTTCACTAATAAGTAGGCTTTACGTGGCACTTCTAACATGGCACGTGCATGCATACCTTGTGGCGATGGCATAACACCAATCAAATGCTGACCCGTGCTATTAGCCGCTGATGGCAGTATGCCACCTTTTGCTCCGCAAATTCCGCCAATGGCTTCTGCCAAGCTATACATTTCTGTAAAACGAGGATTATTGAGTGCAATATTACCCAAGAAAATACCAATTTTTGGTGAGATTAAATCTACTTCCTTACCAAGGCCAGCAAGACTTTCTGCCATAGCTTGCGTGTTTGACCGCACTTTAATTTCATCTAGCAATTTACTTAATGATGGTGGCAGACACAATGATAAGCGCTGTAAGCTAGACATGGCTTTAAGCACCTGTGCCAATACGTTCACCATATCGTTAGGTGTCACAATCACCTTATGAGAAATACTCATTAGCGGATCGTTGTCCAACGGACTAACAATCGATAACTCGGCACCATTTGCTACCGCTTTACGGATGCGATGTGTAAGCAATGGGTGCTCATTACGTAAATTAGATCCAATAATTAAAATACGATCTAATTCTTCCAATTCCGTAATATTACAGCCCATCCACGGCGTACCAATACGTTTGCCATCAAGCCTAAAATCTGTTTGGCGAAGGCGATAATCAATATTGCCGCAATCTAAGCCGTTTGCTAATTTCTTAGCTAAATAACCTTCTTCCATTGTGCTATTAGGTGAAACCAACACGCCTAATGCCTCACCACCATATTGATTGGTGATGTCTTTTAATTGACCCGCCGCGAACTCTAAAGCAGTTTTCCAATCAGTTTCTTGCCAAGCACCATTATGCTTAATCATTGGCACTTTTAGACGGTCTGGACTATTTAGACCTTCGTAAGAAAATCTATCACGGTCTGACAACCAGCATTCGTTAATACTTTCCTTTTCACGCGGCAACACACGCATGACTTTGCCATCTTTTACGTGCACTTCAATATGCGAGCCATGACTATCATGCGGCGCGATAGATGGACGGCGTGTCAACTCCCAACTACGAGCAGAATATCGGAAAGGCTTACTGGTCAATGCTCCCACTGGGCATAAATCGATAATATTGCCAGACAATTCAGAATTGACTGATTTATCAACGTATGCCGTGATTTCAGCATGTTCACCACGACCAACAAGACCTAGTTCCATCATGCCACCAACTTCTTTTAAGAAGCGTACGCAACGCGTGCACTGAATACAGCGCGTCATATCGGTACTTACTAATGGGCCAATGTTTTTATTGAGTACTACGCGCTTTTCTTCTGTATAACGCGAACCGCTTGCACCATAAGCAACTGCAATGTCTTGTAAATCGCACTCACCACCTTGGTCACAAATTGGGCAATCTAGTGGGTGATTAATTAATAAAAACTCCATTACGCTTTTTTGCGCTTCAACTGCAGATTTAGAGCGCGTAAAAATCTTCATGCCATCTGCCACTGGGGTAGCGCAAGCTGGCAATGGCTTATTAAATTTCTCAACCTGCACCAAGCACATACGGCAGTTAGCCGCCACGGATAACTTTTTATGATAACAAAAACGTGGAATCGCGATACCGAATTTATCAGCAGCATCAATAATTGTGCTTCCGTGTTCGACTTCTAATGGCTTGCCGTCAATTTCAATGTTCAGCATTTATGCAATCTCTTTAGTGGCTGGCTCTACTGTAGCTGACTCAACCATACTTTTGCCATGTTGAATATAATATTCAAACTCTGGGCGGAAATGTTTAATAAAACTTAATACTGGTGTAGCAGCTGCATCGCCCAAAGCACATATTGTGCGGCCGGAGATATTATTGCTTACATCTTTCAGTAAGTCTAAATCTTCCATACGCCCTTGACCATCGACAATACGCTTAATCACACGATACACCCAACCAGTACCTTCTCGACAAGGCGTGCATTGCCCACAGGATTCTTCATAAAAAAAGTAAGATAAACGCAGTAGGGTTTTAACCATACAAGTGGTTTCATCCATCACAATCATTGAACCCGCACCGAGGCTAGACCCAGCTTTTGATAGCCCATCGTAATCCATAGTAGCACCAATAATAGCAGCAAAAGGCATCACAGCAGTTGACGGCCCACCAGGAATAACTGCTTTAAGCTTACGACCTTTCCACACGCCACCCGCCATATCGAGTAGCTCAGCAAATGGAATACCCATTTTTACTTCATAGTTACCGGGCTTAGCCACATGACCTGAAACTGAAAATATTTTTGTACCGCCAGAATTTGAGACTCCTAACTCCGCAAATGCTGCTCCGCCATGTTGTAATATCCAGGGAATAGAAGCATAAGACTCTGTGTTATTCACGTTGGTTGGCTTACCAAAAACGCCGTAACTAGCAGGAAATGGTGGCTTAAATCGTGGCTGGCCTTTTTTGCCTTCAATAGATTCAATTAATGCAGTTTCTTCACCACAAATATAAGCGCCATAGCCATGTACAGCATATAAATCAAAGTCAAAATTGGTACCGAATAAGTTTTCACCAAGATAACCAGCTGCTTTAGCTTCATGCAAAGCATTCTCGAAAATCTCGTAATCTTGCCAAATTTCACCGTGAATATAATTGTAACCAACGCGGGCACCTAATGTATAAGCAGCAATAGCCATACCTTCAATAAGTTGATGCGGATTGTAGCGAATAATATCGCGGTCTTTAAAAGTGCCAGGCTCGCCTTCATCCGAATTACAAACCAAGTATTTAACGCCGTCAAAATAGCGCGGCATGAAGCTCCATTTTAACCCTGTTGGAAATCCAGCGCCGCCGCGACCACGCAAATTTGATACCTTAATTTGCGTAATAATATCAGTGGCTTTTACTTTTTCCGTAACAATGCGCTTTAGTTGCTCATAACCACCTTGCTTAATATAGCTTTCCAAAGAAGCAGGATTTTTTTCTGTGAGTGTACGTAATGTCACTAATGTTTGACCTTTCAAATCGGTCATCACCGTTACTGGCATTTCTATTGATGATTTAGCAACAGCCATTATTTAAGCTCCTGTAAAATTGCATCCACTTTTTCTGGTGTTAAAAACTCGTGCATGATGTGATTATTCACCGCAATCAGTGGCGCACCACCGCATGCGCCCATACACTCAGCTTCCTTTAGGCAAAACTTTCCATCAGCAGTTACCTCGTTAAAACCAACACCCAGCTTGGTTTGCAAATGTTCTACAATCACATCTGAATCTCGTAACATGCAAGAAATATTGGTGCAAATACTAATTTTGTATTTTCCAACTGGCTGCAAATCGTACATATTGTAAAAAGTAGCTACTTCTAATACGGCAATATCAGGCACGCCTAAGTATTTTGCAATATCGCTAATACTCTCTTTTGATAGCCAACCCAATTCAGTTTGCACAATACGTAGAGCCGACATAACCGCTGCTAAGCGCTTATCCGCTGGGTACTTAGTCAACTCGTAATCAATTTTATCTATGGATGCTTGGGATAACATTTATCTATCAATCTCACCAAATACAATATCTTGTGTACCAATAATCGCAACTAAGTCAGCAATCATATGTCCTCTGGTCATTTCATCTAATGCTGCTAGATGTGGAAAACCTGGCGCACGAATTTTTAATCGATAAGGCTTGTTTGCCCCATCTGAAATTAAATAAATGCCAAACTCACCTTTTGGATGCTCAACCGCCGCATAAGCCTCACCTGCTGGCACATGAAAGCCTTCGGTAAAAAGTTTGAAATGGTGTATTAAATCTTCCATATCTTGCTTCATACCGGTACGGGGTGGTGGTGCAACTTTATAATTATCAGTAATCACTGGGCCAGGATTCTGACGTAACCAAGTAATACATTGCTTGATAATGTGATTAGATTGACGGAATTCTTCCATCCGCACCAAATAGCGGTCATAACAATCACCATTTACACCAACAGGAATATCAAAATCCAGCTTGTCGTAAACTTCGTACGGTTGTTTTTTTCGTAAATCCCAAGCAAAACCTGAGCCACGCAACATTGGCCCTGTCATTCCAGTTGCTAACGCACGCTCTGGTGTGACAACGCCAACGCCAACAGTGCGCTGCTTCCAAATACGATTGTCGGTTAACAGGGTCTCATATTCATCCACATACTTTGGAAATCGATTAGTAAAATCTTCGATAAAATCCAATAATGAACCCTGGCGATTTTCATTCAGCTTTTTGATTTCATGTGTACTACGAAATTTTGTAGTTTCGTGTTGTGGCATTTGCAAAGGCAAATCGCGATATACACCACCTGGGCGGTAATACGCAGCATGCATACGAGCACCAGAAACTGCCTCGTATACATCGAACAAATCTTCACGTTCGCGAAAAGCATACAAGAACACGCTCATCGCACCAACATCCAAAGCATGTGCACCCAACCACAACAAGTGATTTAAAATACGGGTAATTTCATCAAACATTACACGAATATATTGCGCACGAATTGGGACATTAATGCCCATTAATTTTTCAATAGCCATGACATAAGCATGCTCATTAGCCATCATTGAAACATAATCCAACCTATCCATATAAGGCACAGATTGCAAATATGTACGGTTCTCGGCTAGCTTTTCCGTACCACGGTGCAATAGACCAATGTGCGGATCAGCCCGCTGTATAATTTCACCATCCAACTCCAGCACAAGCCTTAATACACCGTGTGCAGCAGGATGCTGCGGGCCAAAGTTCATGGTGTAGTTTCTAATTTCAGCCATGATGAAATCCTTCGTTACGTATCATGCGCGGTACGTTATTTCTTTGCTCGATTGACACAGGCTGATAAATCACACGTTGCTGCTCTGGGTCGTAGCGCATTTCTACATTACCTATCATAGGAAAATCTTTGCGGAACGGATGACCAATAAAGCCGTAATCAGTCAGCAAGCGGCGCAAATCTGGATGACCTTCATACATAATGCCATATAAGTCAAAGGCCTCGCGCTCATACCAATTCGCCACCGACCATAAATTAACCAAAGTTGGCATGATCGGAAACTCATCATCTTCAGAAAATACTTTTAATCGTAAGCGATGATTGAGACTAATGGATAAAAAATGGTACACAGTTGCATAGCGCAGACCAGTCCAAACGGGCTCGAATGCATTAGCGTCTTCACCGTACTGTGCATAATCCACACCGCATAAATCAATTAGCTGCTGAAACTTAAAAGCTTCACCATCACGCAAAGTTTGGCAAACTTCCAGTAAATCCGCTGCTTTACAGGTGATAGTAATTTCATTGACATGAATAACTGAGTTGATTATCTTTTCGCCCAAAACCAGTAGTAAATTTTCAATGAGGGTATCTAAACGAGTGGCCATATTGTCTTGTTATCTCGCGATTGTGTTAGTACGTTTAATTTTATTTTGCAGTTGAATAATCCCATACAGCAGCGCCTCTGCAGTTGGGGGGCAGCCTGGAACATACACGTCCACAGGCACGATACGGTCGCAGCCTCGCACCACAGCATAAGAATAGTGGTAATAACCGCCGCCATTAGCACATGAGCCCATGGAAATAACCCAGCGCGGCTCAGCCATTTGGTCATATACTTTACGTAATGCTGGTGCCATTTTATTCACTAGCGTACCCGCAACAATCATCACATCTGATTGACGTGGACTTGGACGAAACACAATGCCGAATCTGTCAAGATCGTAACGCGAAGCACCTGCATGCATCATTTCCACCGCACAACAAGCTAAACCAAAGGTCATTGGCCAAAGAGAGCCAGTACGCGTGTAATTAATCACCGTATCCAGCGTGGTAGTAACAAAACCTTTTTCCAAGACGCCCTCAATGCTCATAGCCTTACTCCCATTCTAGCGCGCCTTTTTTCCACTCATAGATAAAGCCGACAACCAAAATACCAAGAAATATCATCATAGCCACATAGCCAAACAAACCTATTTCACGCAGTACAACTGCCCAAGGAAAGAAAAAAGCAATTTCAAGGTCAAATAAAATAAAAAGTATAGCCACCAAATAATAACGCACATCAAATTTCATTCGCGCATCTTCAAAAGCTTCAAAACCGCATTCGTAAGGAGAGTTTTTTTCTGCATCAGGCTTATGCGGCGAAACGAGTTTTCCAAGGACTAATGGAACAACACCGATAGCTAAACCGACGATAATGAACAACAAAATTGGAAAGTAATTAGTTAACACACAAAATCCAATGAATTATTTATTTGTTTTTTTATTTCAATTAGTAATTAATTGAAAGTATAGAATACTAGACATGCATTTTAAAAATTCGTTTAGATAAAATACAATATATGCAAGAATTTTTAGAACGCCAAACTGCAATTGAACAACCAAGTTTGTTATTTATCAACCAAACGTATTGTATATTAATCTAGCATACTGAATAAGCACCTAGAGGCTTAAATCATGACTTTCATTGAAAATTAAACTCTAGATTTAGCCAACATTACTTATTTTAAACGCTGGTACTGGCAATCATTTAGTAGAGTTGACACCTGATTGTGTCACTATTAATAAGCCTGAGCGTCCATAAACACCAGAAAAACTGTTCTAAAAATAATTTTAGTATCGAGTGCTAATGACCATTGCCTTAAATAATCAATATCATACTCAATTCTGGCCTGCATCTTATCTATGGTATCCGTTTCTCCACGTAAGCCATTAACTTGTGCCCAGCCAGTTATTCCAGGTTTAACCTTATGTCTAATCATGTAGCCTTTAATAATTTTTCGGTAAGTTTCATTGTGTGAAACTGCATGCGGCCGTGGCCCCACAATACTCATACGACCTTGTAACACGTTGATAAACTGAGGCAATTCATCTAACGAAGTTTTACGAAGAAAAGCGCCTAACTTTGTAACACGCTTATCATTTTTGGTCGCTTGCACAACAGTGTGGCCATTTTCGGTAACAGTCATCGACCTAAACTTATAAACCAGTATTTCTTGCCCATCTAAACCGTAGCGCTTTTGTTTAAATAATACTGGGCCAGGTGAGCTCAATTTGACGCTTAAACCAATCATTAGCATGATTGGCGATAACGGTATAAGCAAAAACAGCGTCATGACAATATCACTGACACGCTTGATTAAACCATTAATACCAGAAAACGGCGTTTCACATACAGCTACCACCGGAATGCCTGCAACATCATCAATGCGTGCTTGTATTAAATCAAACATAAAAATATCAGGTACAAAATAAATCGATGTAGTGGTATCTTTTAAATCGTCTAGCAAATCCAACACTCGAGGTTGCGATGTCATGGGCAATGCAATATAAATAATATCAATCGCATTAGTTTTTACATACTCAGAAAGTAATGAATACTGACCAATTATCTCATGCTCTCTGAGATAAAGCGTTTCAATAAATTTTTTAAACCTGGGCAGATCACGATCATCAAAAAAACCTTTGAATTCGAGATTCAGCTCCACCTCTGTTTTCATTTTGTTGCGTAGCTGCAAGCCTAAATCGCTGACGCCAACAATAACGGCAGTTCGATTTGCATAGGAGGTGTATTGAATACTTGATAAGAACTTACTAATCGCAATATGACCGATAAGTAATATGATTGGCGTCAGCCAAAGCCAAACCACCATCAACTCATGAGGAAAGCTATTGATGTAGCCAGTTGCGTAGCCAAAAATAATCACAAAACTGACTATAAAAAGCCAGTTACTAAATATATGTTCCATCTCTGCACGAAGGGTTTTACCTCTAGACCAGTTTCCCGGAAAACTTAGGGCAAACACAATCATAAACAAAACAAAATATTTAGGATCTAGCGGCTCTCGCTCGTATACAGTTAAGCCAATTAACGTTGCAATTATTAAAACTGGATCTATCAACATTTTAATAAAGGTTTGCGGAGTGAGCTCTTTGCTATAACTAAGCTTCTGACCGTAGCTCATAAAAACCTCAAGTATTGATAATCGATAGTGCTGAATTTAGAGTGACTAGACATACACAAAAATGTTAATATTTAAGACTGAAGTATAACCCAAATTTGTAATGCTATAATTTAACGTAAATAAGAAATCAGCAGCTCACAACATTGGCTATAGTTATTTTACACTTTAATGGCTTTTACTTAGCATCGCCATATCCAAGGGGATTACCCACCTGCCAACGCCAACTATCAGCACACATGGTATGCAAATTACGCTTAGCCTGCCAACCAAGCAAATGCATGGCCTTAGATGCATCTGCATAGTTAATAGCTACGTCTCCAGCTCTGCGTGGCAAAAACTCATAGGGGATTTGCTTATCCGATGCCTGACTAAAAGCAGCAACGACTTCAAGCACAGAATAGCCAATGCCAGTGCCTAAATTAATTGCAACCAAACCAGTGTTCTCTAAAAGGTAACGCAAAGCTGCAACATGACCATCTGCCAAGTCCATTACGTGAATATAATCTCGAACACCCGTACCATCTAAAGTTTGATAATCATCACCAAATACGCATAATTTTGCCAATCTACCAACAGCGACTTGCGCAATATAGGGAAGCAGATTGTTGGGAATGCCGTTGGGGTCCTCGCCAATTAGGCCACATTCATGCGCACCTATCGGATTAAAATAGCGCAGTAATGCAATACTCCAGCCATTATCTGCTTGCTGTAAATCGCGTAACATATCTTCTATCATAAGCTTAGTGCGCCCATAAGGATTAGTAGCAGAAAGCGGAAAATCTTCTTTAATTGGAACACTAGCTGGGTCGCCATAAACAGTGGCAGATGAGCTAAACACGAGGGTTTTAACGTTAGCCTCGACCATCACCTGAAGCAACACAATGCTACCGTACACATTGTTATCAAAATATAGAAGTGGCTTTTGAGTAGACTCACCCACGGCCTTTAGACCTGCAAAATTAATAACGGCCTCAATTTTATGCGCTTTAAATACCGCTTCCAAAGCGGCTTTATCTCTAATGTCTGCTTGTATGAAAGGAAAATCACGCCCAGAAATATGTTTAATACGAGCAAGTGATTCTGGCTTGCTATTAATTAAATTATCTAGCACTAAAATTTCGTAGCCCGCTGCCAATAACTGCACACAAGTATGTGATCCTATATAACCAGCTCCGCCTACAACAAGTATTGCCATAAATACCTCTTAATACTTTAGTTTTAAAGCTTTAATTTAACGTTGAAATCGACTGCTTAATTTGCTCAAGCATTTGATAGCGTCGCCTGTACATCGCACGCTTATTTGACGATATATCTACAATATTTCTTCTATGCTCTTCTACAGGTATCAAATAAAAACCATCAATCACTTGCTCTCCCTGATGATCCGCCCAAGTATCATCATAGTTACTAATGAGCATTTTATTAAGGCTGCCTCGAAAGTAAGCGTGATGATGGTGTCTATTTGCATCAGAAATAGCCAATATTTTTTTTACACCCATTTTATTCGCCAATATTCTAACGACTTCAATTATAAAACTTTTAGGCCTTAAACCTTCTAAGTCTTTGGTGATTGTTTTGAACATTGTCAATGAATCATCGCCAGCTGTGATACCTTGTATAGCGCCAATATAAATAATTAAATCATCGTTTACCTTAGCTAATGTAAAAGCAATAGATTTGATACGATGATTTTCTTTAAACAGACTTAATACAATTTCACCTTCACGTGCAAACCAAGTTGGACGATCTAAAACAAGATAAGCATTGGGAGAGTATTCATGTAAATCTAGTATTTTATTAGATTGCTGATTAATATTCTGCAAAAATTTTGACTGTGTTTTAATCAATGCATAATGCTGCAGCATTGCATCAAAGCGTTCTTCTACAGTCCAATTTTTATGAATATATGGCCACTCTACAGCACCGAGGACATGAGGCTGATGCTCAAGAACTGAGGCATTTCCCTGTTGATTGATTGCATGGATAAAATGCTCTAAAGTCTTTTCATTGCGTTTTGCGCGAATAAAAAACTTTAGTCGTCGAATAATATTTTTGACTGAAGTAATCGGATAAATCTGTTTACCCGCTTTAATAATTTCTAAATTCAACGTAATCCCTGAAACACATTAACACATTCCCATTTTTATTACATTTCATTAATATGCTTATTAAGCAGACGAATACCAGGCTTATCATTACGTCAACAAACAATTATAATGACGATAAAATATTTTTTTCTACCACTTCTGTTTGCGTCAAGCATAAGTCATTTTGAGCAGTAAGTAAATCATAGCTCATTGGATTTTCAAACCGTCCGGCAATCCAGATGATGGAAACTAGTAAAAATAAAGTGATTTTTTTCATTTAAAAATATGAATTGTAAGCAATTAAGAATGCGAAGCACATGAAGATTGCAGCAAAGATGAATGACACAGGGATAAAAATCAAGCCATCGGCACTAATAGTGCTGATGGCTTGATTTTTAATGATTACATATTAAGCTAATTAAAGCTCAGTCAAACAAAACGTAACTCATCAACGCGTTGTGTGATGTGTGCAAGCGCTTCATCAATTTGGTCAATAAGAATTAAACACAAATCGCCTTCGTTTAAGCGAGAAAGGGCATCATCAATTGCTAAAAACTCACCGAGTACTTCGTTTATTTTTGCGGCGCGCTTTGCATTAACCAACCCTTTTTGTAAAAGTTGCAATACTTCACCATCTGCTCGTCCACGCTGGCATTGATCTTGAAACAAAATAATTTCGTCAAATGCATCGCCTAATATTTCAGATTGACGGCTGATATCGATATCACGCCTATCTCCTGCACCGCTAATAACAACAAAGCGCCTTTTTGCTGGGATAGATTCTATAGCGGATACTAATGCGAGTATTGCATCAGGATTATGACCGTAGTCAGCAATAACACTCGCGCCTTTGTAATCAAAGAAATTGAATCGTCCAGGAGCAGTTTGTACATCACTTACAAAGCTACTAATGGCATTACGAATAATGTTCCAATCAACATTTAGCGCCCAAGCTGCACCGATAGCAGCCATGACATTTTCAACTTGAAAGCCTATGGTGCCATTTCTAGTCATTGGAATTTCTGCCAAATCAAAGTGCTCTTCAGTCTGATTTTGAGCAGCCACGATAAAGCCACTTTGTACGTAAACAACACGACGACCTTGAGCGCGTTGGGTATCCATTAACGGGTGGTGACGATTTTGCGCAAAAAATGTAACGGCGCCTGGGCACGCACTCGCCATTTTCGCGGTCATCGGATCAGCCGCATTAAGAACAGCCATGCCATCTGGCGCAACGTTCTGAACAACTACACGCTTCACTACCGCTAAATCTTCTACCGTTGTGATGTAGCTTAAACCCAAATGATCACCTACGCCGATGTTAGTCACCACGGCTACATTACAGCGGTCAAATGCTAAGCCCTCTCGCAGCACTCCTCCACGTGCAGTTTCAAAAACAGCGGCATCCACATCTGGATGCATTAAGACATTGCGTGCACTTTTTGGGCCGCTACAATCCCCAGTATCAATACGGCTACCTTGAATATAAACGCCATCAGAATTGGTCATGCCTACACGTAATCCTTGTGCGCCAATAATGTGCGCTATCAAACGTACAGTAGTGGTTTTGCCATTAGTACCCGCGACGGTCACTAGCGGAATGCGCCCATTCTCGTCTTGAGTGAACATACTAGATACAATCGCCTCGCCAACATTACGTCCTTTACCAAAAGAAGGTTGTAAGTGCATGCGTAAACCTGGTGCAGCATTTACTTCCACCACCCCACCACCTTGTTGCTCTAGCGGATGCAATACACTGTCACACACGATATCTACACCGCAAATATCTAAACCTATCATTTGCGCAGCAGCCACAGCACTAGCAGCCATTTCAGGATGCACATCATCCGTCACGTCAGTTGCCGTACCACCGGTGCTTAAATTAGCGTTATTACGTAAAACAATACGTGTACCCTTGCGCGGCACTGAATCGGCTGTTAAATTTTGTTCGCTTAAGCTAGCTAAAGCGATATCATCAATCTTAATTTTTGTGAGTGAAGTCGCGTGTCCTGCACCACGGCGTGGATCAAGGTTCACTTGCTGCACTAGCTCACGAACGCTTTTTTTACCATCACCGACAACCAATGGTGGCTCGCGCCTTGCTGCTGCGACTAGCTGATCACCAATCACCAACAAACGAAAGTCGCTGCCTGGGATAAATCTTTCAACCAACACTTCTTCGCTAATTTCTGCCGCGGCTGCATAGGCAATATTAAGCTGCTCACGCGTATGAATATTGACTGTTACGCCTTTGCCCTGATTGCCATCTTTAGGCTTCACCACTACTGATGCTCCTATTTCAGCCATTGCTAACCATGCATCTTCAATATCTGTAACTTCTCTGCCGTAGGGCACTGGCACTCCAGCAACATCAAGTAGTTTTTTAGTTAACTCTTTATCTTGTGCAATAGATTCAGCAATTGCACTGCTGCAATCAGTTTCAGCGGCTTGTATACGGCGCTGTTTACTTCCCCAGCCAAACTGCACCAAGCTACCTTCAGTAAGTCTGCGATACGGAATCCCTCTGGTAACCGCTGCTTGCACAATGGCGCCAGTGCTTGGTCCTAAACGCACATCCTCATCCAAATCTTTTAACTCGGCGATGGCGCTAGCCAAGTCAAATGGTGTATCAGCAACAGCAGCCTCGTATAGGTTTAAAGCTAATTTGAGTGCAAGACGGCCAACCGCTTCCTCGCTATACTCAACCACCACTTGAAATATGCCATCCTCTGGTGTCGCGGAAGTCAAGCTAAAGGTGACTGGGCAACCAGCTTGTGATTGCAAACCAAGTGCTGCAACTTCCAGCACATGCGCCATGGATACTGATTTTGAGTGGCCACTTTGCTGTAATAATCCAATTTCAGGAAAACGCTCGCGAAGTTTTAATTCAAAGCCATGGATATGAGCAATAGCGCATTCTTCAGCGGTGCAAGAAACAACCGCTTCAATGGCAGTATGACGGCTCCACAAATTTGGGCCGCGCAACGCGCGTGTACGTGAAACTTCCATCAAACAGCTTTCCTTGTTTTAGTTAAATATGCAAATTAATCGATGTCATCAGCGTTGAGAATGGACTTGTTCTGCTTTAAATTTGCTTCGCTCTATACCTGTTTCGCTCTAAATTTTCTTCGCTTTAAAGGTGTTAATGCCCGCACTTATCAAATTGGGAGATACTCCCAACGCCCATGCGCCAGCCACTGCAGCCAACACATGATCCAAACAAACATTCTCTGTGACTAACATGGGGACTTTTTCCGACTGCGCGAATAAAAGCTTATGAGATCCAGTTACCAGAAGTAAGCGCCCTTCTTCCTGAATAACAGCACGCCCACCTTGTTTTAAATGCGCTTCAATAACAGGAAGATTGGCTTCTTTGGCAAAGAAAATAACTTCTCCATCACATAATTGAGCGATTTCTGCCGACATTGGATCGGCTGCGTTAAGTACTGCTACGCCATCGTCCAGCACAACATCAATTTGAGTACGCATCACGTTATAAACCTGATCATAGGTTTCTATGTAATGCTCACCAAAATGCTGTACTGGGTCGATATTAGTAATGATGCCAACTTGACAGCGATCGTAGCCTAAACCTTCTGTCAAAATAGTCGTCACACTATTTTCAATAACTGCCGCTTCAATCTTGCGATTCATCAACAGTTTTTGTGAAGCTGCCCAAGTTGAACTATTCTTCTTTTCGACTTGACGCTCTCCCACATAGAGGCCATCACTGCAAGCAAGCCCAACATGCTGGCCGTTTAAATGAATTAATCTTGCTAATATTCTTGAAACCAAGGTCTTACCGCTACTACCAGAAATACCAACTATTGGAATGCGGCCACTCTGATTTTGTGCAAATAAACTATCCACAATCGCTTTTCCTACTGGGCGTGGCTGTCCTTCAGCTGGCTTAAGATGCATGAGTAAACCAGGGCCAGCATTCACTTCTACAATCGCGCCTTGCTGAGGTGCTAAAGGTTTAGAAATATCTAAAGCGACAATATCGATGCCTGCAACATCTAGGCCAACGATACGTGCAGCTAATGCTGCCACCGCGGCAACCTCAGGATGTACTAAATCAGTAACATCACATGCCACATTGCCATTGCGCTGCACAATAATCGATTCACCTTTTGGTAAAACAGCGTCCACCGCATATCCCTGACGTTCAATTTCAAAAATCACCGCAGGATTTTGATCAATTAATATAGGCTCAAGCGGAAACTCTTCCTCTACACCCCGTCTAGGATCCGTATTGATTTGCAATTCAATGAGCTGGCGAATAGTAAAGACGCCATTGCCAAACACAGAAATTGATTCACCACGCGCTGCCGCTGCCAGCTTACCGCCTACAATTAGTAACCGATGTTCATGGCCGCGCACAAAACGCTCCACAAGCACTTCACTGCCTTCTTCATCGGCTAGTCTGAACGCTGCTTCTACTTCAAGCTGTGTCATTAATTCCATTGACACACCACGTCCATGATTACCATCCGTTGGTTTGACAACGACTGGCAAGCCAATGTCTAGTGCCGCTTCCCAAGCCTCAGCTGCAGTCTCTACAACACTACCTTCTGGCACTGGCACTCCGCAAGCTTGTAGCAAACTTTTAGTTAAATCTTTATCACGCGAAATACCTTCAGCTATCGCGCTGGTTTTATCAGTTTCTGCTGTCCAAACACGATGCTGACGTGCACCATAGCCCAACTGAACTAAGTTACCATCCGTTAAACGAATAGAGGGAATACGCCGCTCTGTAGCGGCAGCGACAATACAAGCGGTACTTGGGCCTAAGCAAAGCGCATCTACCATGACACGTAAATGGCTAATGGCAGCGGATACATCAAAAGGCTTATCTTCAATGGCAGCCATGACTAAATCACGCCCTGCATATAGAGCAGCACGACTCACTTTTTCATCCCGTGAACGTACCACAACTTTGTAAACACCGCGCACCGAGGTGCTGCGCGCTTTACCAAAACCACCTTGCATACCTGCTAATGTTTGTAATTCTAGTGTAACGTGTTCCAGAATATGCCCTGACCAAGTACCCTCGCGCAAACGTAATAGGAAGCCCCCTAGCTCACCAATACCACAACGATGTTGAGCCAACGAAGGTAACCATGCAGTCAATCGCTCGTAAAAACCTGACATGAGATTAGAAGGAGAATCTTCCAATACGCCGATATCAAGCCAAGCCTCTAGAACGGGACGGTATGTCCATATATTGGGCCCACGTAAATGCATGATTTTAAGAAATTCCATCAACTTTACCGGATAAGTTAAAATAAAAAATAATCAAATTATTTTATCTTAAAAGCCTTACAGCAAGCTTACAGTATAAAAGCTTTAGCTATTTGCCAGCGGTCTTTAGCTATTTATAAGGCATGCTGAATGTAGTACACTCAGTGGCTGTGAATAAGCAAATATCCCTCCCCAATTCGACCAGTAAGGCTCTACCAAAGACTTGGAATTTACCGAGCATTTGGGCGCCCATCGTTCAACCAGAAATTATCAGTGTTGAAGAAGATCTTCATGCTTGGCTGGAAATTAACCTGGATGCACGACTGAATTTTACAAAACACTTATTAGTCATTACTAATAAGCGATTGCTATATTTTGACGACATTCAATCTCAGCATGGCGCTCAACCAGCAGCAGAGTATCCATATCGAACATCACTAAAACTAAGCCATCACGATCATGCTGGTGTAGCTAAAATTGAGTTATTTGATGAAGATGTGCATTTAGCCAACTGGTGTTACACCTTGGCCAATGAAAGTTCATCCGCGCGATTTATTAAACAGTTTGAGTTGCAGGTTGCAAGTTTTATATCTGGGCAATCGACCATTACAGAACCCTCCGAGCTGTCCCCTAAATGTACCTATCAACTCGAGTCAGATGAAGATAAATACCCGCAATGTAGTCGTAATATTGATACACCACCTTCAACTTGGACACTGTTCCGATTGTGGCGTTTTGCTAAACCTTATCGATGGCAATTGCTAGCGGGGTTTGTGTTGATGTTGATATCAACAGCGGCGACACTTGTACCGCCATATCTCACCATTCCATTGATGGATAAAGTACTCATTCCTTATCAAAATGGTTCGCCAATTGACATTAAATTAGTGACTCTGCTACTTTTTGGCTTGCTCGGCTCGGCATTATTAGCTTGGGGGCTAGGCTGGGCACGAACTTACATTTTAGCCTTGGTGAGTGAGCGAATTGGAGCGGACCTGCGCACCATTACTTATGAGCACTTACTAAAACTGTCATTAGAGTATTTTGGCGGTAAACGTACGGGTGACTTAATGTCACGTATCGGCTCTGAATCAGATCGCATTTGTGTATTTTTATCACTACATTTGTTAGATTTTGCGACTGATGTGCTGATGATTGTCATGACAGCCACTATTCTCATTTCTATTAATACAAAATTGGCGCTAGTCACTTTACTCCCACTACCCATCATTGCTTTAATGATACACATCGTGCGCGACAAGCTACGCACAGGTTTTGAGAAGATAGATCGCGTGTGGTCAGAAGTCAGCAATGTGCTAGCTGATACCATCCCTGGTATTCGCGTGGTAAAGGCTTTTGCGCAGGAAAAACGCGAAGCCACGCGCTTTCGTGTCGCTAATCAGCATAACCTGGTGGTGAATGACCGCATCAACAAAATATGGTCATTATTTTCACCTAGCGTTACGCTGCTTACTGAAATTGGCTTGCTCATGGTATGGGCATTTGGTATCTGGCAAGTATCACGCGATGAAATCACCGTAGGTGTACTAACTGCCTTTCTAGCGTATATCAGCCGCTTCTATACACGGCTTGATTCCATGAGTCGTATTGTGTCTGTGACGCAAAAAGCGGCCTCTGGCTCAAAACGTATTTTTGATATTCTTGACCATATATCTAGTGTGCCCGAACCAACAAATCCGATTCATTTAGAAAAAGTAACCGGGCAAATTGAAATTCGCAGCGCTGGATTTCGCTATGGCAACCGTGCTGTGATTAAAGATTTGAATCTCATCATACGGCCAGGCGAAATGATTGGCCTAGTTGGTCACAGTGGCTCAGGTAAAAGTACGTTAGTCAATTTAATGTGCCGTTTTTATGATGTTACGACAGGGTCTATTAGCTTAGATGGCGTCAATATTCGCTCGCTGCCTATTTCAGAATATAGGCGTAACATCGGTTTAGTGTTGCAAGAGCCGTTCCTATTTTTCGGCACAATTGCGGATAATATCACCTACGGAAAACCCAATGCAACACGCACAGAAATTGTAGCGGCTGCACGGGCTGCGCATGCGCATGAATTCATTTTACGATTACCGCATGGCTATGACTCAATGGTAGGTGAGCGTGGACAAAGTCTTTCAGGCGGTGAACGCCAGCGTATATCCATTGCACGTGCTTTACTGATAGACCCGCGTATTCTAATATTAGACGAGGCAACCGCTTCGGTAGATACCGAGACCGAAAAAGAAATCCAAAAAGCCTTGGATAACCTCGTGCATGGCCGCACTACTATCGCTATTGCACACAGACTTTCTACTTTACATAAAGCGAATCGCCTAGTGGTGTTAGACCAAGGCCAAATTGTTGAAGTCGGTAATCATGATGAGTTGATAGCGCGTGGAGGTGCTTACTACCGCCTTTACCAAGCACAAGCACGCAATGTGGATACTGATTTAGATGACGTTGATAGCTTAGAGGCCATCGCCACCAAAGAAACAAGTACTTAACCATGGAAACATTACCCATTAATATAGACTTTAAACTAAATCGTAACCTCGCTGGACGCCTACAATTAACAAGTAACGACGGTACAGTTCACGAAGGCGTTTATCCAGCGCGGCCCTTTCCCATAGCCGCGCCAGGTGAAGGCCTGTCTCTGCTCAGCAAAGTTGGCCATGAACTAGCCTGGATCACCCGTCTGGCCGATTTACCGATTGAATTCCAAAAGTTAATTGAAGAAGAACTAGCACAACGGGAATTTATGCCCGTCATTCACCGTATTAATCATGTATCTAGCTTTGCAACACCTAGTACATGGGATGTAGAAACAGATAAAGGCAGCACTCAACTGATACTCAAGGGTGAAGATCAAATATGGCGGCTCACCCATACAAGCCTTCTGATTACTGATAGCCACGGCGTTAACTTTATTATTCGAGAGTTAGACCAGCTAGATAAAAGCAGCCGAAAACTACTTGGTCGATTTTTGTAGGTCTAAAACTCTAAGTTTTAAATTCAATGTTTTAAATTCAATTATAAAAACTGATTAAGTACATGGGATGACATGCCTTTTGCAAGCTCTTCTTCACCAAAAATTATGGTGCCTACTCCATCTTTACTCAGCAACTTGAACTCTTTCATTATGTGTGCGAACAACCACTTCGATGTTAGGTTTAAGTGTACAAGCAATTTCTGCTATTTTGCGCACGTCTAATGAGTCTGGTGTGGCAATCACCAGCATAGCTGCATTAGCAATATGCGCTTGAATTAAAACTGCAGGATCGGCTGCATTACCACAAATTGCGCCTAAGCCACTTTAAGGTAAGCTTTCAACGAGCTCGCGATTTTGTTCAGCAACCACATAGGGGTTACTATGTTTGCTTAACACTCTTGCAATCCGCCTACCTACAAGACCATAACCAACCAATACCACTTGGCCTTCTAAAAATTTACGTTCAGTCGTTATCGGCAATTCAGCAAAAGTATCAGTGCGGAATTCAAGACCGTGCGCGAAAGTAGATCGTTTCACTATCCACCTGTTAAATGGTGCAATTAAAGTAAAGATAAGCGGATTTAATGATATTGAAATTAAGGCACCCGCTAAAATCAGACTCATGCTCTGACCGGACATAATGCCTAGCCAGGCGCCTAGTCCAGCTAAAATAAAAGAAAACTCACCAATTTGCACTAAGCTCGCTGCCACGGTGAGCGCTGTATTTAATGGGTAACGCAATATCAGCACCAGTAAAATAGCCGCTAATGATTTACCTAAAATGATAATAGAAACAATTGCTAATACGCGCTGTGGCTGCTTTACCAATATTGAAGGCTCAAACAACATATAAACCGCCACAAAAAATAGCACGGCAAAAGCACCTCGTAATGGCAATGAACCTTCGGCAGCACGATGGGTGAATTCAGATTCATGCATCACCATGCCAGCAAAAAAGCACCTAGTGCAAAAGAAACATTAAACAATGCAGATGCACCATAGACAATGCTAATTGCCGCAGCAATCACAGAAGTGTAAATAATTCACGTGAGCCTGTTTTGGCAACATGCCATAATAACCATGGCAACAGACGTTTACCAAATGTCAGCATTGATAAGATGAATCCGCCAACCTGTAATTAAGGTCAGGCCGATTGTTTGCCGCATTGGCGCGCTGTTGGCAGTAGCGGGCTCTACTCCTCCAAGAATGCCAGCTAAAGGTGGCATTAACACCAGAACCAATACGGTAATCAGGTCTTCAACCACAAGCCAGCCAACCGCAATTTTGCCATTCATACTGTCAAGCAAATCTCTCGATTCAATCACTTTAAGCAAAACAACGTTACCGGCGCAGGACTAAGCTAGCCCAAAGATCTAGTTTTCACCGAAAGACCATTCCCAAAAAGTCCTAACAAAACCCCAAGGATGCTAGCTATTGCCATTTGAACAATCGCGCCAGGCAGTGCAATACGTGTAACAGAAAGTAAATCTTTAATTGAGAAGCGTAATCCCACACCAAACATGAGTAGCATCACGCCATTTTAGATAGCTGGGATGCAATTCCAACGTTAGCAACAAAGCCTGGTGTGGAAGGCCAGATAATAATGCCTGCAAAAAGATAGCCAACCAATGCGGCAGCTTGATGCGAACTACGATTAAGCCAAATATTAAAGCAAAGCCAAATGCCGCAGGAATGGTGGTGATTAAAGAAATGTTATATTCAATTTGACTCTGCTATTATTGGTTTGATGGATATAACTACTGCTCAAACTGCTCACGCAAATTATTAACAATACTGGCCGCGCCACGGACTTTAAAGTAAGCACCCGCCTCATCGGCACGCTCTTCTAATACCGTACAACTTGCGTAGATTTCACTGCGTAATTGCTGGGCAGACCAGGGTAAAAAAATCTCATCCTCAATTAAATCTTGCTGAAAAAATCCGACTATTTTTTTGTGCAGTTCCGCCACTTCGTTAGATCGACGCGCGCTCATCACAATGCATGATGGATACTTAGCGCTTAATTTAGCTTCACATTCAGCTTGCTCGACTTCATCGCCAACAAAATCAATTTTGTTAAAAATGCGGATGCGCGGTACATCTTGTGCGCCAATATCTTCAAGCACTTTATCCGTCACTTCAAGCTGACGTTCAAACCCAAGGTCGCTCGCATCAATAACGTGCAATAACAACGATGCATCAAGCGCCTCATCAAGGGTTGATTTGAAAGACGCCACCAAGCCATGTGGCAGATTTTTAATAAAACCCACAGTATCACTGACCAAAACACGTGGTACGCTTTCAGGGTAAAGTGTGCGAACGGTGGTGTCGAGCGTTGCAAATAATTTATTAGCAACCAGCACGTCGCTCCCAGTAAGTGCGCGCATCAATGTAGACTTCCCCGCATTGGTATAACCAACCAAAGCGATACCAACTAGCCCTTGTTGCCGATCTTGCCGTCTCGCGCGCTGAGTGTTGCGCTCTACTTCCATCGCAACAATCTCTTGCTTAAGCTCAGATATTCTGTCACGAATCTTACGGCGATCAAGTTCGGTATCAGACTCACCAGCACCTCTCCCACCTGCACCGCTACGCTGCCGCCCTTGCGGGCCTGCGAGCTTTGCTATTTCGCGCAATCTTGGCGCCATATAGCCCAAACGTGCAATTTCCACCTGCGCGCGTGCAGCAGGTGAGCGCGCATTGCGATGAAAAATTTCTAGAATCACCATGGTACGATCCATTACTTCGCAACCAATTTCCACTTCTAAATTACGTGCTTGCGAAGGCGATATTTCATGATCTACTAATACGAAATCAATAACATCTGCAGCGAGGTCAATTTTATTATTTACATATTGTTTGATTTCATCACGCTTACCAGCACCCAAGTAAGCTTTAGGGTCAAAGCCTGGGCGCTTTTGAATAAAAGTATGTATAACTAAAATGCCTAATGTTTTTGCCAGCTCGCTCAACTCAGTCAATGAGGCTTCAAATTCTATATCACTCACACTTGGTAGTTGCACAGCCGCAACAACTGCCCTCTTTAAAGGCTCTTGGATTTCTTTTTGCATTTGGTGGTTACTTTTGTTTTTTTTACTAAAATTAGATGACTATTATCGTTGATAAAGAGTTTTAGCAGAAGCAAACATTGACACAGCAAGCCTTGAGCAGTTAAAGTAAATTACATTTTAATCAACCAGAAGAAAATTATGAACAAAACAGAATTAATTGCAGCAATTTCTGAACAAGCTGACCTCACCAAAGTAGACGCTGGTAAAGCATTAGATGCTGTAACTAGCGCAATTACCAACGCATTAAAAGGCGGCGATAGTGTTACTTTAGTAGGTTTTGGTACGTTCAAAGTGAGTACACGTGCTGCACGTACAGGCCGTAACCCACGGACTGGTGCAGAACTTAAAATTGCTGCACGTAAAGCGCCAGCTTTCACTGCAGGCAAAACTTTAAAAGATGCTGTAAACGCATAGATTAAGTCAGCAGGCCAACCTACTTGGTAGGCCTGCTATTTTTTTGCTATTTTTATTATGGAAGATAGCCTGTAGTAAATCTTCAAACCGTTGTACTCCATAAGCCTTACTCCGCTAAACTTCTGCTAAGCACCTATAGCTTTCTGTAAATCGATATGGATAACACCAACAAACCGAGTAACTTACAGAGTTTAGATGGCATTACTCTGGAAATGATAGTAACTTATTTATCAGAAAATTTGGGTTGGGAGGAAATGGTCAGTGAAATACCCATACGCTGTTTTACTAATGATCCAAGTATTAAATCTAGCTTAAAATTTCTGCGCAGAACACAATGGGCTAGAACAAAAGTAGAACAACTATATTTACGCACAACTAAAGCCAGCGCACGATAAAACATATTATGAATCAAACAGATGTGGGGCTTTTAGCGATATACAGACGTTTTTCAGAGGCTGTTAACTGTTTAATAGCATATTCTACTTTTGATGCACTAGAACGATTAGGATACTCAATAACAATTAACAGCTTTTGTGGTGGGTGAGAGCGTGTATAGCGAGCGCCAACGCCGCTTACATGCGCTAGGTAACGTGCAGCAACATCCACCGCAATTCCTGTGTAAATGCTTCCATCTTTGCATTCAATCATGTACACATACCACGGCTTAACTAGTTGCAGTTGACCCTCGATTCATTTAAATGTTACTTGTAAAACAGGTTATAGCCTATTTTATACAAGTCTTCATATATCATTCAGAAAAATAGTAAAAGTGCGGTAACTTTGGTTGCCATCCAACATACTGTTAGATGTGAAGCGTATAATTAACATCTAAGTATAAACAGAAAAATGCTTGGCATTAATCCTATAGATTGAGCAAAATTAACTAAAATAGGTGCTATTAACGCACTTAGGTAAAGTATATAAATGAGTCATTTAGTAAAAGTCTCTTCATCCAATCTACCAACTGAATTCGGTGATTATGTTATTCATATTTATGAAGATCTTAGTAGCCATATTGAACATGTAGCATTAGTAATGGGTAAGGTAGATTTACAAGATAGCATATTAACAAGAGTGCATTCTGAGTGTTTAACTGGAGACATTTTCTCCTCCAAACGCTGTGACTGCGGTGAGCAACTACAACTGGCCCAGCAGCTAATTGCTGAGGCAAAAACGGGGATTATTATTTACATTCGCAACCATGAAGGCAGAGGCATAGGGCTGGCAAACAAAATTAGAGCTTATGCCCTGCAAGATCATGGGCTTGATACCGTAGAAGCTAATGTTGCCTTGGGCTTACCGATCGATAAAAGATCATTTGAAACAGCCTCAGAAATTCTGCAAAATTTAAAAGTTGGATCAATTAGATTAATGAGCAACAACCCCAACAAACTTCAATCATTAAAAAAACTTGGCATTAAAATAAATAGCTTAGTTCCGTTAATAATTAAACCTAACGCGGTAAATTTGAGTTATCTACAGACTAAGCAAGTTAAATTAGGCCATTTATTAGAGAAATAATTAATGCCGCATAAAATTTACGGCCATGGTTGCTCTATACAGATAGGCATAGAGACCTTTGCACGAGCCAGTCAAACTTCCGTGCTTAGGTCAATTTCCATTTTTTAATTTAAATCTCACTCATTCCTGAGTGGTTTTCTCTTAAAACCTCGTCTTTTTGGCAAACTTATGCCAATAACAAAACGATTTCATTCCGTTCCCCTGCTTTTACCTACTTTTTGGCGCAACTATCCTACCTAGTCTGCAAATCTCGCTGAATCGCCATTCCTCGCTTGAGATTGTAAGCCATACACAGCAAACCAAATCTCGTGAAGTGACGCACCAACCCAAGGTATCTTGCCTGGCCCATGCCGTAATGCAGCTTCAGTACACCCAATACCCGCTCAACCATACTGCGTATGCCTGAGTGTTGTCGATTGCGTTGCTTTTGCGCATCCGTCAGTGGCTTATTGCGATAGGC
>JACMMS010000011.1 GCA_014378915.1 Methylophilaceae bacterium | reverse complement strand
GTTTCGTTTAATAATGGCACTGGTGCTAATGCTGCTACCAATACGCGCCGTCCAACTGGTAACTTCTCAAGTAGTACTTTTTACGGTACTGATAAGAACTTTGATGATAGCGAAACCACTATTACCAAAGCGGCTTACACACATAAATTTAATAAAGATATGCAGTGGCGTACACAAGTGCGAGTTATCGATTATGAACGTCAATACTGGGCAAAAACACCTACTAGTAACTTAGCCCTTACCGCTAATGGTGGCGTGGGTGGAAACCAAACGCGTACAAGTGATTATGATACTAAAACTATTCAAACAAATTTTTCCAACATATTTAACTTATTTGATATGAAGCATCAGGCGCTATCAGGCTTTGAGTTTTTGCATGAAGAGTCATATCGCACCACGCTTATACAGTTAAATGCTATAACAGGGCAGCCTTTTACACAAACTGGTGCGGCACTTACTGCTGCCATTGCTGCAGATGGTTTCACTTACAATAAAAATGTACTTTCAACCGCTCCACCCAATACATTCTCAGGTAATAGTACACCACTTTATGCACAAGATACGATAGAGTTTATCCCCAAATGGGATGTGCTATTCGGTATACGCCGTGATGAATTGCGCGCTACTTATTCTAGCATTACATCGCCTTGCTTATCATCTGGTGAAAATAGCTATCGTACGGGACTTTCATATCACTACAACCCAGATACACATTATTAACTAAGCTATAGCGAGGCTTTTAGCCCGTCGGCTGATTTGTATCAATTATCAGGGGGTGCATCACCTCCAGAGCGTGGAGAAACGACTGAGTTAGGTGCAAAATGGATGTTGCTAAACGGCGATTTAGCATTTAGAACAGCGTTATACAGCACTGCCAAAGAGTATGAGCGAAATTGTGATTTGGATTCAACCGCCGCCATTTTAACCAAAAAAAGTTCCACTAATGGTTTGGAATTTGAACTTTCGGGACGTATTACTAGTAACTGGGAAATATTCAGTGGTTTAGCGTTTATGGATGCCAAAATACTAGAAACCGCGACCAATATTAATGCGACTACTGGCGCAGTCACAGTGGTGTATAAACGTTTTGAAGTTGAGCGTGCTCGTAATACTCCCGCTATGACGTTTAATGCATTTAGTACTCATAAAGTGACTGATAAATGACATGTTGGCTGTGGCTTTGAATCTAAAGGCAAGCGTTATGCCTACAACCCAACTGCAGCAACACCGGCTACTTCAGTAGGTAATGACCCATTCACAACAGGTACATTCGGCCTAAATACAGACCCTGGTTATCCGTGCTGGGATGCACTGGTGGCCTATGAAGAAAAGAAATGGGCACTATGTTTAAATATTAAAAATGTGTTTGATAAAGTGTATTACGACTCAATTTATGACAATGGTCCGTTTACCGTACTGGGCAATAGACGCACAGCTGTATTGACAACTGAGTTTAAGTTTTAAATAGATACATTTATGCAAAACGAAAATTAGTTTCGTAGCGTGTGTCACTTGTAAGCTTTAGCTTTGTAGGGTGGGTTACTTGTAACCCACGCGGTTGAAGAAAAATCCATTGTGGCTAAAGCCCTTGTAGTAGGCAAGCCTCTTCCCGAATGCCATGCTAGACTTTTAAAACGCGGCGTAAATTGCTATTACATTTTACAAAATAATCAGCTGCGCTTTCGGCATTGGGCATCTCACATACAGGTTTAACGCAATATTTTGGGTTGCTTTGGCGACGGGGCGTCGCTCCTACAATTGGATTACAAAATATCTGGCTAAAGTATCTCGCGAATTTGAGGGTTTTTAATTTTATTACACCTACCACAAGTATTAAATAAAGATGAATTAGCGCAATTACTTCAATTGCTAGCTAAGGCTGATTGGACAGATGGTAAGGTAACAGCCGGCACACAGTCAGCACAAGTCAAACGTAATATTCAGTTACCAGTAACTACAGCAGGTGCAGAGATGGCAAGACTCATTGTACTAAAAAGCACTTAATCGTAATGCCTTATTTTTTCTGCCGCATTGCCTAAAAAAATCTATCCACCCTTGTTTAATCAGTACCGTGTAGGCATGGATTTTGGCGCATATTGATAATGCGGTGCTTACACATGCTATTGCTGGAACACATGTACGTACGGACATTTCCTGTACACTTTTTATCGCAGATCCAGAAGAATATGATGGCGGCGAACTGGTGGTGGAAGATACCTATGGACATCAAATGGTTAAGCTACCTGCGGGTGATATGGTCCTATACAAAGGCACCAGCTTGCATCATGTTCGGCCTGTTACCAAAGGTGCGCGTTTAGCGAGCTTTTTTGGGTACAAACCATGATACGAGAAGACCCACAGCGTACCCTTTTATTTGATATGGATGCTGCAATCGTTACCTTGCCTCAGCCAATTGGCGATAACGCGGTTGTTATTCGTTTAACTGGCAATTATCACAACTTAATTCGTACGTGGGCTGACACTTAGGTCTAGCCTCAACTCTTCACTTAAATTAAAGGAAATTTTATGCGCTTATTATTAGCATTATTAAGTTTACTGCCACTTCAAGCGATAGCTTCGGCGGAATGTGATGTGCACCCCAAGGCGGAGTGGCAGCAGAAGATACCCTAAAGCAGACCTTAATTGAGGAAGGTTATAAAATTAAAACGTTTAAAGTAGATGGCAATTGTTATGAAATTTATGGATTTAATAAAGAGGGGAAAAGTAGAAATTTACTTTGATACAAAAACATTAGCCATTGTTAAGGCTGAGAGTATTAAAGATTAGGACTTTAAAGATTAGCTGCAGTGAGTCAGTATATAAGTTGTCATGGCAATGCAGAGAAATAAAGCCAATGAGGTAAACATTAGCTGGACATTGTTTGTTCAGCTTACCCATTGGCTAGTTGCTGCATTAGTCATCACTAACTTTTTTAACGATACAGCGTTTTGGCATCGCATGATTGGTTATGCCTGTTTAGTCTTGGTTCTTTTGCGTGTTTTTTTATGGCTTGTATGTGAGCAAAGTCAGCTCATCCCAGTTTTATAGCCCAACTTTTTTTAATATTAAACAGCATTTAACAGAGATTTTTTCGAGAACAATCACGCCCTATGTCGGGCACAATCCGCTTGGTCAATGGTCAGTCTATTTAATGTGGTTACTGATCGTGTTATTGGATTTTTCGGGCTGGTTAAGCCGTACTGACAGCTTTTGGGGTGAAGATTGGGATGTTGATTGCCATAGGCTATTTTCTAACTTGCTTCAAAGCTTGGTGATACTGCATTTAATAGCAGTAATCGTCGCGTCTAAAATTCAAAAGAAAAACCTAATAAAACCCATGATTAAGAAGTAACTAACCTCTGCTGATAATGGCTAGTTGCTTACAATGAAGGTTATAAACTAAGTTTCACTCATCTAAGGGTGGTGCTACTTTTATAAGCTCTTCAATAGTAGTTAAGCCAGCAATCACTTTTTCTAAGCCATTTAACATCAGTGGTTGCATGCCTTCGCTAAAAGCTTGTGCTTTTAATTTGGCTAAGTCAGTGTCGGTTGTAATTAATTTCTTTAATGTTGCCGTCATTGTCAGCATTTCGTAAACACCACTACGCCCTCGATAGCCAGTATTACGACACTCCAAACAGCCTACCGATTTCATAATGTAAGTCGGTTTAGCTATTTTAAAAGGTAGCGTTACCGCATCCCATTGATCTTGCGTCACTTCTTCTGGCTGTTTACACGCAGGGCAGAGAGTACGCACTAAGCGTTGCGCCATGATGCCAAGAACAGTGGAATGGATTAAATAAGACGGCACACCTAAATCTAGCATGCGTGTTACAGCTGAGGGTGCATCGTTAGTATGCAGGGTAGAAAAAACCAAATGCCCAGTAAGTGCTGCCTGTATGGCCATATCAGCGGTTTCAATATCGCGGATTTCCCCTACCATAATGATGTCAGGGTCTTGCCGCATTAGCGTGCGTATACCATCTGCAAAGTTAAGCCCGATATTAGATTGAACCTGCATCTGGTTAAATGCTGGCTCTACCATTTCAATAGGGTCTTCCACGGTACACACATTGACTTCTGGCGTGGCGACTTGTTTTAATGTGGAGTATAGCGTGGTGGTTTTGCCAGAGCCTGTGGGTCCTGTGACCAAAATAATACCGTTTGGGTGTTTAGTCCAATTGTCCCAAAGTGCGGCTTGCTTGCCTGAAAACCCAAGCTGAATAAAGTCTTTTACAATCACATCTGGTGTAAAAATCCGCATAACCAGTTTTTCACCAAAAGCGGTAGGCATGGTAGATAAACGTAATTCAATTTCTAGGCCATCAGTAGAAATAGTCTTAATTCGACCATCTTGCGGACGGCGCTTTTCTATCATATCCATACGCCCCAACAACTTAATACGGCTGGTAATCGCATTCATGATATTGCTTGGTAATTGATACACTTGGTGCAACACGCCATCAATTCTAAAGCGCATGATGCCCATGTTACGCCTTGGCTCTAGGTGCACATCACTGGCGCGTTGTTCAAACGCGTACTTAAATAACCAATCTACAATATTGACGACATGCTGCTCATTGGCATCGAGATTCTTATCTTTGCCAAGCTCAACTAGTTGTTCAAAATTTTGTACGCCTAAAATCTGTCCTGCCTTGGCTGTATTGGCAGCACTCATTGAGCTGGCTAAGTTGTAAATTTCAGGTAAATAACGTGTAATTTCAACTGGATTTGCCATCACCAGCTTGATTTTCATGCTCAAAATACGTTCTAATTCAGGTATCCAGTCTGTGTGAAATGGCTCTGCGGTGGCAACTGTTGCTTCTTTATTCAGTACCGATACTGGCATGATTTTAAGGCGCTCAGCATAGGCTTTTGAGATAATTTGAGCAGCAGAGCTGAAATCCAATTTAAGTGGATCAATATGGTAATAATCAATTGCAGCATGCTTAGCTAACCAGTTTGATAACACCTCGACCGTTAATACTTTGTGTGGTGAATGTAAGTCTTTCCACTTTTGCTCTCCTACCACAACCAATGGATGCAGACTGGTGCTATCTAATTTCCGATCTTTGTACAGCTTTTCGGCAGCAGTTTTATCTATCATGCTGTCATTGACGAGTAAACGTAGTACATCGCCCAAGCTTAATTTACCTGTAATTTGTAAGAGTGTTGCTGCGGCAACTTTTACCATATGTGTTTCCTAGCTTTAATGTATTTCTGCAGTGCATTTAGTGCAACTCTTTAAGCACTACATTTAATGCGCATTGATAAATCGATCGCGCGTATATTTTTAGTCAAGCTACCAATCGAAATACGGTCTACGCCAGTTTCAGCTATCGCTTTAACAGTATTTAAATCTATCCCGCCAGATGCTTCCAATAATGCGGGAGCTTGATTGTTTTGTAATGCATAAGTTTGATTTAACTTAACTGCTTCACCCAACAAAACTAAATCAAAGTTATCTAACAATACGCTTTTGGCGCCTGCAGTTAAAGCTTCATTTAACTGCTGTAATGTTTCTACTTCGATTTGAACGCTAATATTTTTACTGCCATTAGTTTTACTACTATTGTGATGAGTTAAATTAATCGCTGCTTGCATAGCTTCTTTAATACTGCCTGCCGCAGCAATATGATTTTCTTTGATTAAAATGCCATCGTACAGCGCTAAGCGCTGATTTTTTCCACCGCCTGTAGCAACTGCGTATTTTTGGGCTAATCGTAAACCTGGTATGGTTTTACGCGTATCCAAAATTTGCGCTTGAGTGTGTTTAATAACTTCGACATATTGTCGCGTTTGAGTGGCTACAGCAGATAACAGTTGGAGGAAATTTAAAGCACAACGCTCTGCAGTGAGTAGGGCGCGTGCATTTCCCCTAACTTCACAAAGCAATTGATTCGGTTGAACATGATCGCCTTCAGCTACGTGCCACGTGATGTGTAGTTGATTATCGCATTGTAAAAATGCTTCTGTAGCCCAAGGAGTTCCACAAATAACGGCATGTTCACGCGTAATAATGCTTGCAGTAGCCGTTTGTTCGGCTGGAATTAACTTTGCAGTTAAATCACCGTCTGCAATATTGGCACCTACATCTTCATATAGCGCTAAATTGACCTCATCAAAAACCAAAGTATTAAAAGCTTTAGAATGCTGTGGGTAAGCTAAGTTGAATAGTGTTGAGTGAAATAGGGTGGTTGTCATTTTTCTATTATAATGCAGTTATTCCTTAATAGAATAATGTAAAAAAGATGAAGCTTTATTATACCGTTAACAGTCCATACGCACGTAAAGTGCGCGTAGTGGCAGCCGAAAAACATGTTGATATTGAGGTTGAAGCCGTTGATTTGAGCGACCCTAATTGTGTCGTAAAAAACTTTAATCCACTAGGTAAAGTGCCTGTATTGGTGTTAGATGACGGAGATAGTTTGTACGATTCACGGGTGATTGTCGAATATTTAGATAATCGCACACCGCTAGCGCACTTAATTCCACAAAATCAAGGCGCTAAAATTTGGGTACGTCGCTGGGAAGCTTTAGCCGATGGCATTTGTGATGCAGCGATTGCCGCGATGATGGAAGGCCGTAAGCTGGAAGCCATACAAGATGCTGCTATTATTTCTAAACAAATGGCAAAAGTAACGCGTGGTTTAGAAACACTTAATCTAGATTTAAGCAAAAAGAAATGGTGTGTTGAAGAGACATTTAGCTTGGCTGATATATCTCTTGGCTGTTTGTTGGATTTCTTAAATCTGCGATTTAAAGATTTTAATTGGCAAGAGCCGTATCCTAATTTAGCCAAACATTTTGCAAGTATGCAAAAACGGCCTTCATTTAAAGACACTGCCCCGCCAGAAGCTTAAGCTCAGTGTCCACTAAAAAGTGCGCAGGTATTGCGCCCTTTTTAATTGCTTTTCGCTTTATTAATGATTACTTTTCATTTGCCTCTAGTGCTGCATCAATTTCATTGAGTAATGGTTTGTAAAGCGCTTTAGTGTGACTATTCCAGTGTTGCCAAGTTTTTTCTAAGTCTGCACGCAAGTTTTTAGCGGTGGCTACATCGCCAATAGAAGCTGCCCAAAAAGCGTACTCTGCTTTGCTATCTGTGCTGCCAAAAGTATTGAGCGCATTAATATACTCTTCTCGCGCCAATGGCTCATTGTTAGTTGCAGCATATAATTTAGCTAATAGTAAGCTTACTTGTTCCGCACGAAAGTCAGCTTGCATTTCTCTGACTTTGGTTAATAAGGTAATCGCTTGCGAGGCCAAATTGTTATGTAGTTTAGCTTTTGCGGCTAAAAAATTTAACTCCAGGTCATTGGCGAATGGCCCTTGTAAGCAGGCATCAAATTGAGCATCAGCTTCTTTAAAATTCCCAGCTTCATCCAATGCAGAAGCTAAGCGGATTCTATTTTGTACAGTGGGTGTTAAATCAAATGCCTGTTCTGCATCACGAAGTTCGCGCGATGGGTCTAATAGTTTTAGCGCGGATTTTGATACTTGCTGCACGCCACGATTAAGTTTATTAGCAGGTAAATACTCTGTCAAAAAGTAGGCAATACTACCTAAACCTGGGAATGAGAACAGGATAATCAGCCAATATAAAGGCCGACCAGTGCGTAGTGCGTGCACAGCAAAAAACAAGGCAATAATAACGTGTAAGCCTAAACCAAAAATAAATTCCATCGTGCTTATCTTTTCTCTAACTGAGTTTGTCTTAAACTAATTTTTTGAACTAAATTGGCTTTGTCAATAAATAGCACTGTTGATGATTCCACCGCCCAAACAAACATTACTCTCATACACTACTGCAGATTGACCTGGAGTAACGGCCCATTGCTTTTGACCAAATTTAATGATCACTTCATCTGCAGTCAATGCATCAATTTCACATGGTGCATCGGGTTGGCGATAGCGTGTTTTAGCGGCATAAACCCAATTTTTTTTTGGTTCTTCACGACAAATCCAATGCAATTGTCCAGCTTTTAAGCCATCGCTAAGCAAGAGCGGATGCTCATGACCTTGTACCACAGTGAGAATATTTTTCTCCATATCTTTAGCCGCAACAAACCATGGTTCGCCATTGCTATCTTTAGCACCGCCGATTTTCAAACCTTGGCGCTGGCCTAATGTGTAATACATTAAACCTTCGTGCTGACCCACAACTTTGCCTGCTGGAGTTTGCATTTCACCTGGTTCACGTGGCAAGTAACGTGCTAAAAATTCCTGAAAAGGTCGTTCGCCAATAAAACAAATACCAGTTGAGTCTTTTTTATCGGCATTAATTAAACCTGCCTGACGCGCAATTTCACGAACTTCACGCTTGAGATAGGTGCCTAGTGGAAACAGAGTTTTGCTTAGCTGGGCTTGGTTTAAACGGTGTAAAAAATAACTTTGATCTTTGCTGCCATCCTCTGCTTTTAGCAACTGAAATTTCCCCGCTTGAATCGGGTTTTCGCGCACTTGTGCATAATGCCCTGTTGCAATTAAGTCTGCGCCCATTTCCATTGCATGGTCTAAAAACGCTTTGAATTTAATTTCGGCATTACATAAAATATCTGGGTTAGGTGTGTGGCCAGCTTTATATTCGCTTAAAAAGTTAGCAAATACTCGGTCTTTATATTCGGCACTAAAATTGACGGCTTCTATATCAATGCCAATTTTGTCAGCGATAGATACGGCATCAATTAAATCCTGCTTGGATGAGCAATATTCATCCGTATCATCATCTTCCCAGTTTTTCATGAAAAGACCTGTGACTTCATAACCTTGCTGCTTTAATAGCAAAGCGGTGACGGATGAATCTACGCCACCTGATAAGCCAACGACTACTCTTTTTTTACTCATAAATGTGTCACTACTTCCAATGGAAAACGTTTTCCACTTACATAATCTTCAACGCAAGTCAGCACTTGTGGACTGCGTGTTAGATGTTGTTGATCAAGATCACGAATCTCATCTGCGCTTAGCCACACAGCGCGAATGATGCCATCATCCAACTTTTGCGTTGCTTGGTGGCTATGCGCGTTGCCAATAAATGCAAAGCGCAGGTAAGTAATATCTTTTTGCGCTAGTTTCCAATGATAAACACCCAGTAAATGGGTAGGTATAAAACCATAAGCTGATTCTTCTTGGGTTTCACGAATCACTGCTTGTATCAGCGTTTCACCGTCTTCTAAATGACCTGCAGGCTGGTTGTAGCGATTACCACGATCAGTGGATTCTTCTACAATCAAGAATTTTCCATTTTGCTCAACAATAGCAGCAACGGTAGTATTTGGTTTCCACGTCATGTTTAACTTCGCTCACTATTTCTGATAAACATCATTTTACAGTGGGCTGGCTTAACTTGCTAATTTTGGGAATAAACCAACTAGTCCGTGTGCGATAAATTCAACTGCCATTGCGGATAAAATTAAGCCCATTAATCTAGTCACCACATTAATTCCTATCACGCCTAATTGCTTGGCAATGGCGCCTGATAAGCTGAGTGTGAGCCATGCTAGCAAACTGACTAAGGCCACTGGGATAGTTAAAGTTAAATGGCTAAAAAAACTAGGGTGTTGTTGTGCCGCAATAATCATACTACTCATTGCACCAGGGCCTGCAAGTAGAGGGATGCTTAATGGCACAATTGCGATGACCTCACGCTCTGCTAAAGTCTGTGCTTCTTCTGCAGTTTGTCTTGCTTGCGATTGCTTACCATGCATCATAGAAATGGCAATCAGCATGAGTAAAATACCACCCCCTACTTGGAATGATGGAATAGAAATACCGAAAAAATCGAGTAATTTATCGCCCAAAACCGTAGAAACTACCAACACAATAAATACGGTAATCGCGATAGTTTTACTAGTTTTTTTGCGCTCATTATCGCTCCAGCCGTCTGTTGCAGTGATGAAAATAGGCACGATACCAATTGGGTTCACAATAGCAAATAAGGCAATAGCAATTTTAAGTAGGTAAGACCATTCCATCATGAATCGCGCCTAAAAGGTAAGGGTATTATTTTTTTCTAGTTTGTTAAATGTAGCCGCTAATCTGCGTTGTCGTGCTGTGTATTATTATGGCGCAGATTCTGTTATGGTAACCAACAAAATTAAGAAAGTAGCACAAGCAGCATAATGATACAGACTATTTATTTGGCCTCGCGCTCACCTAGAAGGGTTGAGCTATTAAAGCAAATAGGCGTTGAATGTCTGATTAAGCCTGCGGATATTGATGAGTCTGTATTGGCAGGCGAGTTGCCAAAAGACTATGTATTACGTTTAGCGCGCGAAAAAGCCATCTCTTGTCAGAAAATATTAGGTAAGGAATGCCTGAATATGCCGATTTTAGCGGCAGATACGACGGTAGCACTGGATGACATGATTTTGGGTAAACCTATCAATGATGCTGACGCTTTTTCTATGCTTAAAAGCTTTTCTGGGCGCCAACACGAAGTACATACAGCGATTGCTGTTGTTTTTAATCAAGAAATTCAAGTGTCGCTTTCGAGTACTTTGGTTGAGATGATGGCGTTAACTGATGCTATGATCCACGATTACATTGCGATGGGCGAACACATAGATAAAGCCGGCAGCTATGGTATACAAGGCTTAGCTGGCGCATGGATTAAGAATATCGAAGGCAGTTATTCTGGCGTGATGGGTTTGCCAGTATATGAAACTGCGCAAATATTAAGAAATTTAAGCGTTAAGAAATTAAGCATTAAAAAAATTAAGTGTGAGAAAGTAAACAATGAGTCAAGAAATTTTAATTAATGTCACCCCACAAGAAACGCGTGTAGCGATAATGGAAGATGGCATTGTGCAAGAATTGCACATAGAGCGTAGTTCGTCGGTAGGTATTGTAGGCAATATTTATCGTGGCAAAGTCTGTCGCGTATTGCCGGGTATGCAATCAGCCTTTGTGGAAATTGGTTTGCAACGGGCCGCTTTTTTACATGCCGCTGATATCATGGAATGCCATACTGATGATGTTGCTAATCCAGAAAAGCCGATTCAAGAAGTGTTGCGCGAAGGCCAAAGCATCATTGTGCAGGTGATTAAAGAGCCAATTAGTACTAAGGGCGCAAGGCTGACTACTGAAATAAGCATCGCAGGGCGCTTTTTGGTTTATTTGCCACAGCAAAACCATATTGGCGTTTCTCAGCGCATTGAAGATGAAACCGAGCGCGAGCAACTGCGTAATCGGCTTATTTCGCTGTTGCCAGAAGACAGGGTGGGTGGTTACATCATTCGCACGATGTCAGAAACAGCCAGTGATGCAGAGCTGTTGGCAGATATAGATTATTTGCAAAAAGTTTGGAGAAATATTCAAGAGTCTAGCCAGCAAGCGCCAGAACGCTCACTGATTTTTCACGATCTTAGTTTACCTAAACGTATTTTGCGTGATGTAGTTAACGAATCAACGACTAATATTAAGGTTGATTCACGCGAGACTTTTCAAAAACTCACAAATTTTGCTGGGCTTTATGTGGCCAAAGCGGTAAATCATCTTGTGCATTATCAAGGTGAGCGCCCTTTATTTGATTTTTATAATGTAGAAAAAGAAATCGAAAGAGCAATGTCGCGTAAAGTTGAACTTAAGTCTGGTGGTTATTTGATATTCGACCAGACCGAAGCACTGACTACTGTCGATGTGAATACAGGTAGTTTTGTCAGCGGTAAAAATTTATCAGACACTATTTTTAAAACAAATCTTGAAGCAGCACATTGTCTCGCCCGTCAATTACGATTGCGTAATTTAGGTGGCATTATCATCATAGATTTTATTGACATGGATGAAGATAGCCAGCGCGATACCGTATTAGAAGAGCTAAAAAAAGCAGTAAGTGTTGATCGCTCACGCACAGGTGTTAATGGTTTTACCCCATTAGGTTTAATAGAAATGACACGTAAACGTACCCGTGAAAGCCTAGCGCATTTATTGTGCGAAACATGTGCAACTTGTCAAGGCCGTGGTGAAATTAAAACGGCGCAAACCGTTTGTTATGAAATTATGCGTGAGATTTTACGCGAAGCTAAACAATTTGCTGCACGCGAGCTACGTGTAATTGCCAGTGTTAAAGTCATAGGCTTGCTACTGGATGAAGAGTCACAAGGTTTAGCAAATTTATCTGATTTTATTGGTAAACCAATTTCGCTTCACGCTGAGTTGCAGTTTGCGCAAGAAGCCTTTGATATCGCGTTAATTTAAAGGTTTACTCCGAAGAGGTGTTTAACATAATAGTTTTCTTAAAACCACATTCATCTAAATTAGCCATATCTAAAATAGCGGCATGCTTCAAATTGACACTTGCTGAAGTTGGTGTTTGATTATCTGATGCAGTTTCTATTTCTGTAAATTGAGTTGATTTTACTGCGCTAAATAGTTCAAGCAGCAAGGCATCTAATGTACTGCAATGTTCTGTAAGCCCAGCACAGGTTTTTTCAGCAGCGGTGATTTTTATCTTCATTTCTCTCGCACTTCTTTACACCTCAGACAATGTTTTAACGCGGTGATCTAAGTTAGCTTTGTGGTTTGCCATTTGCGTTTTTAGTATGCTCATGACGTCCCTTAGCCAATTTTCAGATTCAACATAGGCTTGCTGAAATATTTTTTTTGCTTCGTTGTACAAACCTAGGTAAAATTTGCGAATTAAAAAATGTTTTTCTGTCAGCAAGTTAATTAGATCTGCACAAAAGTCATCTGTTACTTTTTGTATTGCTTGCATACGACTTAAAAATGATACTAAGCTAAGCGCTGGTGGCTTAATTTATCAAAGTGATGCTTGTATTGAATCACATCGCAAATGTTATCAGCGAGCTTTTTAATGAGTGCGCTCTCCTTGGCTATATATTCAGCAAGCTCGCTGGTTTGTTTGCTAAGACCGCGCATGACTTGGTTAAAGCCAATTGTTGTCCAGCTCTCATCAATATCTAAACGGCTTTGTGCTATGGATTTGTTTAAGTAAGCCAAGCTTAAATGGCGTAATAATTTGCCACCAATAAACATAATTTTTATGTAAGCTTTATTAAATGTAGGAACAGAAGGTTCATAGCGCTTACGGTCTGAGATGACTTTAACGAGTAATATTTTGGACATGCCACCATGCTCGTCCAGCAAGTTTTTAAGTTCGTCTAATAGCTGTTTCCCTGCTATTAATTCTGTTTGAGTAAGCTTGCGCGAAACCTTCATCATTTCACTAAATTGTGCCACTACAGTTTTTGCAATAATGCTCTGTTTAGAATCAAGCATACTTACGGCCAACATATACTCAAACTCTTCAAAGCCGCTGCGTTTGAGCAGGTTTTGATCTTTTTTGATTTTAGCAATAAGCGCTTGTCGTGCTGAAATTGCAAACACTTGATCCGATTTAATCCCTAGGATCTGAGCGGTAGAGGAAATTTGTTTGGCAATTTGTGCTTCTATTTCTTGTTCAGTGCGGATTTCATCCCAAAGCACATCAATTTTATTAAGTAAGACTAATTTATGATTGTTGACTCGGCTAATATAATTATTTCAAATCTGCATATCAGACTTAGTCACGCCAGTATCTGTTGCTGTTAAAAATAAGACAGCGTGATTTCTGGCTCGGCGCCCAATGCGTTAAGCTTTGGCGTATCGATGACAGCCAAACCATTTTTTAGTAGCGGATGTGGATAATTAATAATGGCATGTCGCCAAACGTGTACTTTGACTAAGCCTGTGTGCAATAACTCTTGCATCATGCCGCTATCTTGAACGCTCCAAAGGCCTAATTTTTCTGCTTCTTTTTTAGAGACTTGTTTTTGCTGTATTAACCCAACTAATGCTTCTTTCATCTCTTGTGCAGATTCGGTATTCAGTCGAATTTTTTGCCAAGCATTTGGCATATTTTTTAAAATAGTTGAGTGTGTCATCAGAACTACACGTTTCAATGGGTAATATTTTAATGCACGGCTCTTCTCGGTCATCCCAATAAATCTTGGTAGGGCACATGGTAGCTCGACCTGGCTCACTGGGTAAAAGTCTGCAATTTAAATCTGAAAAAACAGGGCATTAATGGTTTCAGTTTTACCACATGAAAACTCAGCCACGAACCCTAACACTAATTGATCTTTTTTGAGTGACTCTAATACATCATAAATGCGCAATTCTTGCATAGCCTGTATCGTGCCACTTTTGCTAAGCCAGTCACGATAGCCAATAATGGTGGTTGATAAATGCTCGCGCCAAACTTGATAATCAATTATTTTTGTTTGTATGATGGTTTGCATAAGTTAAGCCATATTCTTATATAAAGAGTGGTGCTGGATTAAATCAGCATATAAAAATAAGCTAGCAGAAAAATAGGCCTCTAGTGGCAGAACGATACTAATGATAATAAGTTGCGCAGCAATGGTAAACACCAGCGGTGAAAAGTCCAGGCCATTGGCTAAGGTAAATAGTTTGCGGAAAGGCTTGAGTACTGGAGCGGTAAATGTGTTGAGCATGGGTGAAACAGCAGAGTAAGGGCTCACCCAGCTAATGACCGCTTGAATTAATACTGCACCAATAAAAATATAAATGCTGGTTTTAATAATGCCAATGAGTGCTAAACCAGTTAGGCTGATCCACAGCTGATTACCAGCTAAAAGCACGGGGAAGTCTCTTAATGATAGCAGGCCTAACTGCAATAACCATTCGCTCATATAAGCAAGTAGTAACGTAGATACATCAATATTACGTATGCTTGGTAGCAAGCGGCGCATTGGTTTGACAGCAAAATTAGTCACCATGATGACGGTTTGCGCTAATTGGTTTTGAAATGAACTGCGTGTGAGTTGTAAAAAAAATCGCACTAAAAAGGCTAACACTAATAGGCCAAAAATAGTATCAAGTAAAAAACTTAAGGCGTTAATTGCAACAGAGTTGGTGAGCATATTTTAAAATAACCTAAAGTATATATTTGAGTAGTAAGTGCTAATTTTTTGAGGTTGAATACTAGCCAGACTGGCTAAGTAAATTACCTAATTCCACAGACTTTGCTGCTGCGGCTTTTGCAGCCTCCAAAATAGCGCTTTTAACCTGTGCATTTTGTAAGCTGAGTAAACCTTGTTCAGTAGTGCCACCTTTTGAGGTGACTTGCGCGCGTAAAGTTGCTACATCAACGGTGCTTTGTGAGGCTAAAGCGCTGGCACCAGCAAAAGTTTGCAAGCTTAATAGCCGTGATTCATTTTCATTTAAACCTAATTCTAATGCCGCGAGTTGCAAAGCCTCAATAAAGTAAAACACATAGGCTGGCCCACTGCCAGATATGGCGGTGACAGCGTCTAACTTGGCTTCGTTATCTAGCCATAACGTCTTGCCCACCGCGCTTAAAATTGTATCGGCTTGTTCAATTTGTGTTTTTGTCACACTTGGCATTGCAATAAGCGCTGTGACCCCCGCTTGAATTTGTGCTGGTGTATTGGGCATACAGCGCACAATCGTCAAATAATCATTTAACCAACGACTTAAATCAGCTAGTCGTACGCCTGCAGCAATTGAAATAATGCATTGTTGTTTTAAATATGGCGCAATGCTCGCTGTAACGGTCTTGAGCTGTTGTGGCTTAACTGCGAGAATCACAATATCAGATTTGGCAATATCACCAATACTCTCATTCGCCTCCACGCCGTAAGTGCTATGTAATTGCTCACGCTTGTTGGTATCTAGCTCGATTACATGAATATGACGCATGTTAAAATGATGCTTTTGCAGGCCGCTAATCAGCGCTTCTGCCATATTCCCTCCGCCAATAAAACTAATGTGCATGTTCAACTTTCTTGATTAAAAACTAATTGAATTCCCAATGACTAACGTATTCATATTTTATAGCCTCTTAGTTTCTCGCACCAAAAATAGCAGAGCCAACTCTTACTATGGTCGCGCCCTCGGCAATCGCAATTAGATAGTCATCTGACATTCCCATTGATAATGTATCAAGCATCAAGCCATGGTTATTTAAATTCACATAGCAATCTTTTAATGCTTTAAATTGCGTATGTTGTATCATTTTGTCCGTTACAGGTGCGGGAATAGTCATTAATCCACGTAGTTTTAAATGAGGTAATTGCTTTATTTCAATGGCTAAAGCCAAAGCATCTTGAAGGCGAACGCCACTTTTACTGGCTTCATCGCTCACATTGATTTGTATGCAGATATTAAGGGTTGGTAAATGATCAGGCCGTCCAGTACTTAAACGTTGTGCAATTTTGAATCTATCTACGCCGTGTACCCAGCTGAAGTTTTCGGCAATTGCAGAAGTTTTATTACTTTGGATCGGCCCTATAAAATGCCAGTCTAATTTTAAATCTGTTAACTCTTGTTGTTTACTAAGCGCTTCTTGTAGGTAATTTTCGCCAAATACTGTTTGACCTGCTGAAAATGCTTCTCGAATAGCCTTGGGTGTTTGCGTTTTGCTAACCGCTACTAGCAAAATTTGATCATCGCGCTGTGCAGTTTTCAATGCACGGACGATATTGAGGCTTATTTCTTGCAAGCGCTGTGCAATTGGTGCATTTATGTTCATAATTCAAAGTTAACGCTTAAATAGTATTGTTTTAAAGCCGTAAAATAGAAAGTATATAAAATCTAATTCGATAGCGATATTTTAGCTACATTATAGCTACACAATTTAACAATAAGGGGCCTCGCTTTGGACATTTCAGATTTACTCGCATTTTCGGTTAAAAATAAAGCCTCAGACCTGCATCTGTCGGCAGGATTGCCGCCAATGATACGTGTGCATGGTGATATTCGTAAAATCAATTTGCCTGCGATGGATCACAGCCAAGTGCATGACATGATTTATGACATCATGAATGACACACAGCGAAAAGTGTACGAAGAAACGCTAGAGTGCGATTTTTCATTTGAAATTCCAAATTTAGCTCGTTTTCGCGTCAATGCGTTTAATCACAATCGTGGCGCAGGTGGTGTATTTCGGACGATTCCATCTAAAATTTTATCGCTTGAAGATTTAAAGTGCCCGCCGATTTTTAAAGAGATTGCGAATACGCCGCGTGGCATTGTATTGGTAACAGGACCAACAGGTTCTGGTAAATCAACCACTTTGGCGGCAATGGTTGATTACGTGAACGAAAATGAGTTTGGCCATATATTAACGGTTGAAGATCCAATTGAATTTGTACATACCAGCAAAAAATGTTTAATTAACCAGCGTGAAGTTGGGCCGCATACACTATCTTTCCAAAATGCGTTACGTTCAGCGTTACGAGAAGACCCTGACGTGATTTTAGTCGGTGAAATGCGCGATTTAGAAACGATACGTTTAGCATTAAGTGCTGCTGAAACAGGCCATTTGGTATTTGGTACTTTACATACGAGTTCCGCTGCTAAAACGGTTGATCGTATTGTGGATGTATTTCCGGCTGCAGAAAAAGAAATGGTACGTTCGATGTTATCTGAGTCATTACGTGCGGTAATTTCGCAAACTTTATGTAAAACCAAAGATGAGCTGGGACGTGTTGCCGCGCATGAAATCATGATTGGTACACCTGCGATAAGAAACTTAATTCGTGAAAATAAAGTCGCACAAATGTATTCTACTATCCAGACTGGACAAAATATTGGCATGCAAACACTAGACCAAAATCTACAAGATCTAGTGCGTAAAAATGTGATTTCTGCTACTGAGGCTCGTTCAAAAGCCACCAACAAAGACTCAATTATTGGTTGAGCCGGTTTAAGATAAAAAATCAATGAGTTCATCAATAAAAAAAGATTTAAATAAATAAGGTTTAAATAATGGAACAAGGTCAGGCAGAGAAGTTTGTATTTGATTTATTGCGTTTAATGTTGGCAAAAAATGCGTCAGATATGTTTATAACAACTGGTTTCCCACCTGCAATGAAAATAGATGGCAAAATGACGCCAGTGAGTAACCAAGTACTTAGCTCACAACAGTCGCGTGAAGTGGCTCGTTCTATTATGAATGATAAACAAGTCAGTGAATTTGAGGCTAGCAATGAATGTAATTTTGCCATTGGTTTGCCAGGTGTTGCGCGCTTCAGGGTAAATGCTTTTGTACAACGGGGTTCAGTAGGCTTGGTGTTTAGAACCATTGCTTCTAAAATCCCTGAAATAGAAGAGCTGGGCTTACCCGATGTTTTAAAAGATATTGTGATGACAAAGCGCGGTTTAGTAATTTTAGTGGGTGGAACAGGCTCAGGTAAATCTACCACATTGGCTGCAATGACGGGCTACCGTAACCAAAATAGTTTTGGTCATATTATTACGATTGAAGACCCAATAGAGTTTGTGCATGAGCATAAAAACTGTGTGATCACACAGCGCGAAATTGGTGTAGATACTGATAGTTGGTCAATAGCCCTCAAAAATAGTTTACGCCAAGCACCGGATGTGATTTTAATTGGTGAAATTCGTGACCGCGAAACGATGGACTACGCAGTTGCCTTTGCTGAAACTGGCCATTTATGTTTGGCAACTTTACATGCAAATAATACCAATCAGGCCATTGATCGTATTATTAACTTTTTCCCAGAAGAACGCCGTCAGCAGCTTTTAATGGATTTGTCACTTAATGTACGCGCTTTTATTTCACAACGTTTAATTCCAAAAAAAGACGGGGCTGGAAGAGCTGCAGCGATTGAGATTCTTATTAACTCACCATTAATTGCTGATTTAATATTGAAAGGTGAGGTGCATGAAATTAAAGATGTCATAGGTCGCTCACGCGAATTAGGCATGCAAACTTTTGACCAATCTCTGTTTGATTTACATGAGGCTGGTGCAATTAGCTATGAAGATGCCTTACGAAATGCTGATTCTGTCAACGAAGTGCGGCTAAAAATTAAGCTTGAAAGCAAAGCAGCACATGGTAAAAATTTATCCAGTGGTCTAGAGAATTTGGGCATTGTTTAGCTTAAAAAAATCTTGTGACTCACTGTTACTTGACAAAAAGCCGTCAGATAGTCGGCTTTTTTCAAGGCGAACTCATGCACTATATGATTGATTTTGGTAAATCAGTTGCCCATTAAGTATGGTGTAACGTACTTTTCCAGCGAGTTCTAAACCCAAAAAAGGTGTGTTTTTACCTTGGCTTTTGAGGGCTTTAGCTTCAATTTTCCAGTATTGATTTGGGTCAAAAATACACACGTCGGCATTGCTATTTATTGATAAATCCCCCGCATCAATACCCAGTACTTGCGCTGGAGCTTGTGTGATGCAGTTGATTGCATTTATGAGCGGTATTTTATGTAGTGCTGCCCATTTTAAAGTGAGCGGTAATAATAATTCCAGACCTGTAGCACCTGGTTCAGCCTCGGCAAAAGGAAGTAACTTTGCATCATCATCTACAGGGGTATGATCTGAACAAATGGCGTTAATTGTGCCGTCATTTAAGCCCTGGCTTAGCGCGGCACAATCGCGCTGAGTACGTACTGGTGGTTTTATATTGCAGTTTGCGTTGAAGAAGCCAATATCATGTTCGGTTAAATGTAGATGATTCGCCGATACATCACAACTGACTTTAATACCATGTTTTTTTGCCATGCGTACCATCTCAACGGCTTCAGCAGTGGATAATCGGCATAAATGTACTTTTGCCGAAGTTTCTTGTGCGATACGTAAAATGCTAGCGACAGCTAACGCTTCAGCCGCCGATGGGATACCTTTTAGACCTAATCTTGCGGCGATTTCGCCATCATGTGCAACGCCATTTTGGGCTAAGTAATGGTCTTCGGGGCGGAGCCAAATGGTAAAACCGAATGTAGCGGCATATTGCATGGCGCGCCACAGTACTTGTGTGTCAGTAATTGCAGAGTCGGCTTGGCTAAACCCTACGCAACCAGCTTCAGCCAGCTCGCACATTTCAGTGATTTGCATACCTTTTAATTGTCGAGTAAGCGCACCTAGCGGATAAACGTGCGCTAAGTTAAGTTGTTTGGCACGATGTTTTAGCATTTCTACGAGACCAGGCTCATCTAAGACTGGGTCGGTATCAGGCGGGCAAGCTAGGCTAGTGACGCCACCTGCGGCGGCGGCCTGCATTTCGCTTATTAGCGTGGCTTTATACTCAAAACCTGGTTCGCGTAAGCGTGCAGATAAATCGACCAAGCCCGGACATATAATTGAACCATCTGCATCAATCGTTTGGTTGGCAGCAAATTCATTTGGCGCTTTGCCAATTCCAACTATTTTTCCAGCGGCAATGAAGACATCTTGCAGGCTATCAGTTTTATTTTTTGGGTCGATTACATGACCATTTTTGATATGGATTTTCATGATCCGTTCCCTGCTATGCTACTAGCAGAATTACCAGCTAGAATCGCCATCACCGCCATACGCACTGCAATGCCGTAAGTCACTTGCGGAAGGATGACGGACTGATTGCCATCTGCAACCGCACTATCAATCTCAACACCGCGATTCATTGGTCCTGGGTGCATAACAATGGCATCGGGTTTCGCATAGTCTAGCTTTTCTTGCGTTAAACCGTAAGTTTTAAAATACTCTTGTGCACTCGGCAGCATAGCGCCGTTCATACGTTCATTTTGCAAGCGTAACATCATGACGACATCAACATCTTTTAGTCCAGCTTTCATGTTATGAAAAACTTGTACGCCAAGTTTTTCAACATGCTCAGGCAATAAAGTTTTAGGGGCAATCACACGCACTTCTGGCACGCCTAACGTAGTGAGCGCATGGATTTCAGACCTTGCAACACGTGAGTGTAGAACATCTCCCACAATAGCTACACGGAGATTGTGCATTTCAGGCTTATAGCGACGAATGGTGAATACGTCTAATAAGCCTTGCGTAGGATGCGCATGACGGCCATCCCCTGCATTGATCACATGGATATGCGGTGCAACATGTTGTGCGATTAAATGCGCTGCACCACTTTGTTTGTGGCGCACGACAAATATATCGGCATGCATGGCAATTAGATTGTCAACCGTGTCTAAAATAGTTTCGCCTTTGGCTTGCGATGAGGTGTTGACATTTAAATTGAGTACATCGGCAGAGAGACGTTTTGCCGCAATTTCAAAGGTGGTACGTGTGCGTGTGCTGTTTTCAAAGAAGATATTGCAGACAGTTTTTCCGCGCAGTAGCGGTACTTTTTTTACTTCACGCTCTGCTACGCCAACAAATGATTCAGCTGTATCTAAAATCTGCGAGAGGATTTTTTTAGGTAAACCTTCTACAGATAGCAAGTGTCGCAGTTGTCCGTCGCTAGTGAGCTGAGGATTGTACATTTAGTTTTTTCCCGTTTTTTTCTTCGAGATTTTCTTCAAGCGCTAGTGAAAAACTACCCTGTTCATCACGCGATAATTGTAAATTTTGATGTGCCTGTAGCGGTATTTCAGCACCAATAAATTGTGGCGCAATAGGGAGTTCACGCCCCCCACGATTGATTAATACAGCAAGGGATATGCTAGATGGGCGGCCATAATCAAATAGCTCGTTCATCGCTGCACGGGTCGTGCGGCCCGTATAAAAAATATCATCTATCAAAATTATATCTTTATCTTCTACATCGAAGGTAATTTGTGATGGTTTGTTTTCGGCACGTAAGCCGCGGTGGGCAAAATCATCACGATAAAATGCAATATCAAGTAAGCCATATTCAATTGTATGCTGCTTAGAAAGCAAGGGTAACAGTCGTTCCATTATCCAAACACCGCCGCTATGAATACCAACTAAAGCGGTGTTCGTTGTAATGACGGGCACTAATTGTTCTGCTAGTTGGGTAAGTAATTGTTCTGGGTCTGGTAATGAGATTGTTGTTAAATTCATGGTGTTTTTTTGTTTAACAATTAATGCATTTGGTCAAAATATGATTGTAATATAGTTTGTGCCGCTACTTGATCTATCATCACTTTTTGTTGTCTGCCATATACGCCAGATTGATTTAGGTTTTGACTGGCTTCTGCTGAGCTAAACCGCTCATCAATCAGAACAACTGGCAGGCTAAATCGGCCTTCTAAACGTTGTGCAAAACGCTTGCTAAGCTTAGTCAATGCATGTTCTTCGCCATCTACACTCAGGGGTAACCCTACTACCAGCAATGCAGGGCGCCACTCTTGGATAAGCGCTAGAATTTGCCCAAAGCGTATATCATTAATTTCTGAGTCTATAGTAAATAATGGGTGTGCGATTTTTAGTATTGATTCACCCATGGCTACACCGATACGTTTCTCGCCAAAATCAAAGGCGAGCACTGTGCCTTCTAAGGCAGGGTAAGTTCTGTCTTGGATACGCAAATGCGTTTGCATAAGTGTTGTCAAGCGAGTGCCTTAAGCATGGCCTACCCATTCGCTCAATTTAGCAAAGTCCAAACCTAGCAAACCTAAAGCAACATCCATTTTTTGATTACTTGGCACATCGTAAATTAAGCTGGCTTGTGCATGTACGCTTTCAGCTTTTACAGAAAGCCAAGCATTTTTTGCTAGCTCAGCTTCTAATTGACCAGGGTTCCATCCTGCATAGCCAAGCGCCAGCAAGACTTTTTTGGGACCAGTACCATTTGCGACTGCTTCTAATATGTCTTTAGAGGTTGTGAGCGCGGTATCGTTGTTGATAACAATGCTCGAATCCCAATCACTCACTTCATCTTGATTAATATCAGCTGTTTCTGTATTGACTTGATGTAACACAAATCCGCGCTCGGGTTGTACTGGGCCGCCAACGTGTATAGGCTGATTAATGATGGCATTGTCAGAATGTTCAACATTAAGATTTATTTGTTTGAATAAGTTTTTGAGTGAGAAATCAGAGGGGCGATTAATGACCACGCCCATTGCACCATCTTCATTGTGCGCGCAAATGAACATGACAGATTTTGCAAAAAATGGATCTTCCAATGCGGGCATCGCGATGAGAAAATGGCCTGTGAGATTAACGTTTTCCAATGTCATTGAGCGTATTCGGTTTTCAGTAAGCTGCGTTTCTGATTAATGGGTACTGAGCAAGCTTGTATTTAGTTGCGTACATAACTCGCCTCAACATAGCCAGTCACTTCTAAACCAAAGCCCGTCATACTTGGCATTTTACGCGGTGTGGCAAGTAATTTCATTTTGCGCACTCCTAAATCTAACAAAATTTGCGAGCCAATACCGTAATTGCGCAGCTCTTGCTGACTGCGAATCGACTCATCGGCATGTTTAATTCGTTCAACTAATTTTGCACCATCTTCATTATGATGTAGTAACACCATCACGCCGCAGTCTGCCTCGCAGATGGTTTGCATGGCTTTCAGTGTATTCCATGAGTGTGTGCAACTAGAGCTATCGAGCAAATCAAACACGCTTAATGGCTCATGCACCCTTACTAGCACTTCTTGTGTTGCGTTGGGCTTGCCTTTTATAAGTGCAATATGCGTTTCATTCGATATTTTATCAGCATATGCAATCAATTGCATGGGGCCAAAAGGTGTTGTGATAGCTCGCTCTACTGCACGCTCTATCAGCTTTTCATGCGCACTACGATAGTGAATTAAGTCAGCAATGGTGCCGATTTTAATGTTGTGTTTTTTGCCAAACTCAATTAAATCAGGTAGACGTGCCATATTACCGTCGTCATTTAAAATTTCACAAATAACTGCTGCGGGTTCTGTGCCAGCAAGGTTTGCAAGATCACAACCTGCTTCGGTGTGTCCGGCACGTACCAGCACGCCACCATCTTGTGCGCTTAGCGGAAATATGTGGCCAGGACTCACAATGTCTTTGGGTGCTGCATTCTTTGATACCGCTGCTAATATAGTGGTTGCGCGATCTGCGGCCGATATACCCGTTGTCACACCCGTTGCAGCCTCAATTGATACGGTGAAATTAGTACCGTAACTTGTGCCATTTTTTTGTACCATTGGCGGTAAATTGAGTTGGCAACAACGCTGTTCTGTGAGCGTTAAGCAGATTAAACCACGCCCATACTTGGCCATAAAGTTAATGTGTTCTGCGGTTGTAAATTGCGCAGCTAGCACTAAATCACCCTCATTTTCGCGATCTTCTTCATCAATTAAAATGACCATACGCCCTAAGCGCATATCCTCAATAATATCCTTTGTACTGCTAATCATAGATTGCTCTTAAATGTGACATTAATTTGTAAATCTTTTTATTATTTATGCGCTTTCATTAGCTGCTTCAGCGCCCCATTGCGCCATACGTTCTACATAACGTGCAATTTGGTCAACTTCTAAGTTTACACGGCTGCCTATGCCCAAATGCTGAAGCGTTGTATTTTCAATGGTATGTGGGATTAAATTCATCGTAAATGTGTCGTGATCAACTGTATTCACAGTTAAGCTTACACCATCTACTGCGACAGAGCCTTTGGTTGCAATATATTTTGATAACTCATGAGGTGCACGTATCGCAAGTAGCCAGCAATCGCCGACGGCTTCAAATTTAACTACTTGTCCAACACCATCTACATGACCGCTCACTAAATGACCGCCAAGCCTATCATTTAAACGCAATGCTTTTTCTAAATTGATAGGTTTTAATGAGTCTAAACCAACCGTGCAATCCAAGGTTTCTTTAGATACATGGGCAACAAAATAAGGCTGACTCAAATCTTTACCGCCAAACCTGACAGCCGTTAAACAGACACCGTTTACTGCAATACTGTCACCAATAACCACATCTTCCATTTCCAACTGGCTGCAGTTAATTTGTAGTGATACATCTTCACCTTTTGGTGAGATTTCTATGATATGGCCAACGGCTTGAATGATTCCTGTAAACATATTGTAATTTTAGCAGGGAAGCGATTATTTTGTCTGCTTGGATTTATTAATATTTATTGAAGTGAATTGGTTTTGTTGAATATTTACTCTGGCATAAAATTTGCAAGTTAACATTAGCTACAGCATTCAAAAGCAATAGTAATAAGCCTAATTGGGCAAACAATGAATGCATTAAAAATCTACTAGAGTGAAAGATGGTTAAACGCGATGCTATCTGAGTTAATTACAAAATTTCAATTTACCATCGCCAAGCAAAAAACTACTACGGAACATGCTTGGCTCACTGATTGTGAGCGGTTAGATAATCTCCAGGCACTTAAGCTGAGTGCCAGTAAAATTCCAACCCAAACCATTTGTGTAACTAAGACCAGCCAAGCCGATGTTGAGGCTCTGATGACGACTCTATTGTTGATAGACCAGAGTAACCAAGCAAGATTCGAGGTCATTACAGCTAACTTTATGCATCTGCATCGTGATGATCAATTGCTTGAATCGCAGGTGGTGGAGGTTGTATATGGCTATCAGCGACAGCTATATCTTGCTTATAAAGTGCTCATTGAAACGATTGTTCAGCAAAAACTTCGAATTACCGTAGATAATTTGGTATTGGTATTTGTACGTTGTATTCACGTAGCGTGCTCTATGTCTAAATGGCGTTACTTTCAAGATCAATTAGCACCTATTGGCACTTGGAAGCATTTACATGAACTTGTCAAAGTTGCTGAAAAATTGTCAATCTTAGATAAAACTATACCGCTATATGATAACGATAAGCAAATGACCAGTGTTGCTACTTTGCTTGTCAATGGCTATATGCTGGATACACTAACTAAATCCACTTTAAGCCGTCAGCAAATTGAATTAACTTGCCAAGTGCTTAAAAGATGGGTGGTTAAACCTAAATTAGAGTCCGAATATATTAAAAGTGAGCATGCATTTTTGGTGAATTTAAATGGTGACAAGGGAGCTGATCGTGTTCGCGGTATTAATAACACTTCAGAATGTAGATATTGGAAAACCAATGTATTGGTGGTCAATTTTCAAAATTTTTTAACTGAAGCGGCAAATAATAAAACGTTACAGATATTTAAGTTAAATGATGTAGCTAGGACTAGTGCACTAGTGGTGCTTTTTAAGCAATTAGTGATTGAGTGGAAAACACAAGGTTTTATACGCCAACGCAGGCTTGAAAGCCGAAGCGATGTAAGTAGGTTGATGAAAGTACATAACGGATTTAATGGTATTTGTGAAAAGTTAGCACCTAGTTCAACAGCAAAATCTAAATCCAGCACTGTTAATTTAACACCATTTGAGTTGCGTGTGGCCATGCATGCGCCAACTCGAACTACTGCTACTGTAGTGAAAGCCCCAATTCACACTGAAGCTTGGCTAATAGTTGATGAAAGTAAAAAAGGTTTAGGTGCTAGTTTAAATGGTGATGTTGATGACAGCCTTGAGCCAGGAAACTTGGTCGGGTTTTCATCCACCGACCATATTAAACAATTATTAGTAGCGGAAATTAAAAGTATTAAAAAGCAACAAACTGGTCGCTACAGGATTGGTGCTGAGGTACTAAGCCATCAGGTTGCATTGCTTGATATAGCTTTGTTAAGCACAGAAAATCAAGGGCAAAGCTCAGTAAACAACAGCGTTAAAGAAGTTGTAGATGGTTACTTTGTCGATTTTTCCAGCATGGGTAATGATGAAGAATCACGTTTTTCAGGCTTATATTTGCCAGCTAATACTGAATTAAGTCAATTAAGCATGATGATTATTCCTAAAAGTGAATATAAGCCTAGCGCGCAGTATCTGCTGCAACTCAATGGTGAAAAAAGACATGTAGTTATCGAGCAAATGATCAGTGATTACGATGCCCATGTGCGATTGCAAATCAAATTTCTTTAATTTGGTGGTTTGCGATACCGTGTGCTGTGAACGTAAATCGAGAGCAATTTCTATTTGTGAGTAATTCACTTGCCGACAATAATAATTGTTAATAAGCCTGCTAAAATCGGAGTATACAATTTTAAAAATGTTGGTTTGTTTTGTTATCAAAATTACTTCCTTTTAAATCACTGCCGTTTGAGCTTTTTATCGGCTTGCGCTACACCCGTGCTAAGCGTAAAAATCATTTCATCTCGTTTATTTCACTGACCAGCATGATAGGCATAGGCTTAGGTGTTGCCGCCTTAATTATTGTGCTGTCTGTGATGAATGGGTTTCAAGAAGAACTACGTAACCGTATTTTAGGTGTAGCTTCACATCTAGAAATTACCGAGGCTAGCAATACCTTAAGCGACTATCCACGCGTCATTAATGCAGTGAAAGCCAAGCCACATGTGCTAGCTGCTACGCCATATATTATGGCACAAGGCATGTTGTCTTATGGGTCTAATGTCCAAGGCGCTTTGGTTCGTGGAGTATTACCACTTGAAGAAGACAAAGTGGCTGAGTTAGCCAGCCATATGAAAGCAGGTAAGTTGACAGATTTGCGTGCAGATGAATTTGGCATAGTATTAGGTGCAGACTTAGCTTCAAATTTGGGTGTGGGTATCGGTGATAAAGTTGTTTTACTTGCTCCTCAAGGGCAATTTACGCCTACTGGCGTGGTGCCTCGTATTAAGCAGTTTAAAGTGGTTGGTTTATTTCAAATTGGTATGTATGAGTATGATGCTGGCTTAGCACTCATTCATATGAGTGATGCGGCCAAGTTGTACCGAATGGGCGATAAGGTTTCCGGGGTGCGCTTAAAGTTGGATGACTTATTTTTAGCGCCGCAAGTATCGCAGCAATTAGCCTCTTCACTGAGTACAGAAGGTACTTATTTTGTCACCGACTGGACTCAGCAACACGCTAATTTTTTTCGTGCAGTACAAATGGAAAAGCGTGTGATGTTTGTTATTTTGGGCTTAATTGTTGCAGTCGCTGCATTCAATATTGTGTCCACTTTAGTGATGGCAGTTACCGATAAGCGTGCTGATATCGCCATTATGAGAACACTAGGCGCCAGCCCGCGCAGTATTATGCAAATCTTTATGATTCAGGGTGCGTTAATTGGAGTGATAGGCACGGTAGTCGGCGCGGTTATTGGCATCATTATCGCACTTAATATTGATGTGATCATCCCATTTATAGAAAATCTATTCCATGTACAATTTTTATCTAAAGATGTCTATTACATCAGTGATTTGCCTTCTAAATTGATTTGGGCTGATGTAGTGACCATCGTAGTAATGTCCTTTGTTTTAAGCTTGTTAGCCACTATTTACCCGAGCTGGAAAGCAGCCAAGATTAATCCAGCAGAGGCGCTTAGATATGAATAACTTTCCAATAATCAGCTGTAAAAATCTGCAAAAAACTTACTCAGGCCTAGAGGTGAAAGTGCTAGGCGGTATTGATTTAGCTATTCACGCAGGCGAACAAGTCGCGATAGTCGGTACATCAGGTTCTGGGAAAAGCACTTTGATGCATTTGTTAGGTGGTTTAGATACCCCCAGTGCTGGTGATGTAAGTATTTTAGGTGAAAATTTAGCAGGCTTGAACGAAGCTAAAAAAAGTCAATTGCGTAATGAGTCTTTAGGCTTTGTCTATCAATTCCATCATCTTTTGCCTGAGTTTACCGCTTTAGAAAATGTTGCAATGCCTTTGCTGATTCGTCGTATGCCTCGAGATTTAGCCATGATGCAAGCCGCAGATGCGCTCACTAAAGTGGGATTGAGGCACCGTTTAGAGCATATGCCGGGCGAGCTTTCTGGGGGGGAGCGTCAGCGTGCGGCAGTAGCGCGCGCGCTGGTTACCAAGCCGCAGTGCATTTTGGCTGATGAGCCAACTGGCAATCTAGACCGCACCACAGCCAACAGCTTGTTTGATTTATTGCTTGAGCTTAAAGTGAACGATGAAGCGCATGGTAAGGTGAGTTTAATTGTAGTGACGCACGATCTAGCTTTAGCCGCTAAGCTGCAGCGACGCTATAGCCTGCAAGATGGTGTGTTGCAGCAAACTGCGTGATTGGTAAAGCAGTTATTTTTACTGGCTTGTCGTTGTAGCTAAGCTACTTAGTTTATCTTCGTCAATAGCTATTTAGTCAGTAAATTACATCATATGCTCATGTTTTGTTTAGGGTTTGTTAGTGGCGTTTGGCTACTGCAATTTGTCCCTAGTTTATTATTTTTTAATGGACTGTTTGTTGGCGTTAATCTTTTGCGGTCATTGTATTAGCAGCTAGCTGCTAATCAAGTGCGTAATAGAGATCGCACTAAGCTAAAGCTTATTCTTCAACTCACTCATCACTTTTTAATTTTCTGCATTACTTTAATCCTAGGTTTTGTATACGCCGCCAGCTTTGCAATAACACGCTTAAGCGACGCGTTGGCGCATGAAAACGAACAACAACCAATCTCTATTGTTTGTGTTGTATCTAGTTTGCCAGTGCGTACTGAGCGTGCCAATCGCTTTGATTTCGACGTGGAGAAAACGCTCACATTAGCTACTGATGCTAAGCCCATACATGTACCGCAGCATATTTCGCTCATGGATTATCAGGCGGGATTTTCTTACCCTGCATTGCCAAAACCACTCGTATTGCTCAATCAACATTTTCATGCTGGTCAGCGCTGGCAACTTAGCGTCAAACTTAAACGTCCGCATGGTACTTATAATCCACATGGTTTTGATTTTGAAGCTTGGGCAATCAGCGACAATATGAGGGTTACAGGCACGGTTAAAGCTAACAGCGGAAATAAATTATTACAGAATTTTTTCTGAAAACCACGTTATGTAGTGGAAAGTTTACGTGAAAAAACTGTAAATCGCATTAATATTATGCTGGGTGACAAAGCCTATTCTGCAGAAATAAGCGGTTTATTGGCGGGTGATGATAGCGCGATTAGTGCAAATAATTGGTTGGTATATTTGCGTACAGGGGTAAGCCACTTCATGAGTATCTCAAGCTTACATATCACCATATTGGCTGGGCTGGCATTTGGTGCTATGTCTTTTTTTTGGCGTAAAAGTGAGTTTTTTTCTCTAAAGCTACCTGCCAGAAAAGCCACCACACTTGCTGGATTATTTGCCCCTTGTGCATACACACTTACTGCTGGTTTTTCTATTCCTACCCAAGCACTTTATATATGCTGGCGATATTTGCTGTGGCACTTTGGAGTGGCGTCGCATTAGTATTGCGAGAGTTTTATCGATTGCGCTAGCAGTGGTGGTTTTATTTGACCCATGGTCAGTTAACGCACCAGGGTTTTGGTTATCTTTTGCTGCAGTAGATGTGATTGCTTATGCGTTAAGCGGTAAATAAGTCAATCACATTGGCTGCTTGCTAATATTAAAACACAGTGGGCAGTGACTATTGGTTTAGTACCAGTGCTTATATTAATGTTTAGTCAAACCTCATTAATTTCACCTGTTGCTAATGCTATCGCTATTCCGTTGATTTGTATTGTTGTCGTTCCACTTGCTTTGCTAGGTAGTTTTTTGCCTGTTGATTGGTATTAGAACTAGCGCACCATGTTTTTGCATTTTGTATGATGATTTTGCAATGGCTAGCATCACTAACTCATGCGACTTGGCAACAGGCTGCGCCACCACTGTGGGCGATTGTACTCAGTATTATTGGCACCTTTTGGTTGCTCTTGCCTAAAGGTATAGCCTTGCGTTGGCTTGGTTTAATTTTATTTATCCCAATGCTGGTAAGTCAGCCTGAGCATCCGCAGACAGGGGCTATTCGAGTGACAGTTTTACATGTCGGGCAAGGGTTAGCAGCAATCATTCAAACAAAGAATCATAGCTTACTTTACGATACAGGCCCTAAATACTCTGCGCAAAGCGATAGTGGTAGCCGTATTGTCGTGCTGTTTTTACGTGGCGAAGGGTTCACAAATCTATATGGGATCATGTTAGGCCATAACGATTTAGACCATAGTGGAGGTCTAAATTCGCTATTAGCTCAAATTCCAATTAAATGGCTTGATAGCTGCATTCTAGCTTATACCAAACTGGGCACAGCTATTGATAGCAAGCCAGTAAATCTGATGCCCTGTTATGCTGGCCAAAGATGGATTTGGGATGGCGTTGCCTTAGATGTTTTATACACAAGCATAGCAAGTTACAACACAGATTTAGCTGATAATAATCGCTGCTGTTTGCTTAAGGTGTTAGCTCAATGTTATTCACTGGAGATATTGAAAAAGAGGCAGAGTTTACTCTATTGCAAACCAATGCTGATAACTTAGATAGCGATGTTTTGGTGGCATCACATCACGGCAGTAAAACCTCATCTACACCCGCTTTTATAGAATCAGTTAACCCTAACACTACCATCTTTACGGCTGGCTATCACAATCGTTTTAAACATCCTAAACCTGACGTGCTTTCAAGATACCAAGCTAATTTGAGTGAGATACTGCGCTCAGATACTTCGGGCGCGGTGACTATAAATTTCGCTGCAACCACTCAAAATAATGTTGAGAAAATTCAAATCATGCAGTACCGTAAAATTTGACATCGATATTGGCACGATGATGAAGTAAGTGAGTAAATGTCCATAATTCTTAGTGGGATATTTTTAATAAAAGTTAGATATAGTGTGCAATCGTAATAATGTGTAAAGGCAACTTGCCCAAAAGTCCGCTAGACGCTAAAGTAACGGTAGTTTTTTAATTTAAGGAGTTGTCTCGTGTGGGAAATTATTCAAGCCGCTGGTTTGCCAATTTGGCCGTTGATTTTTGCTTCAATTATCGCATTAGCCATTATTGGTGAGCGTTTTTGGGCATTACGCTCAGAAGTGGTGGCACCAAGTGGTTTGTTACCAGAAGTGCAAAAATGGTTAAATCAAGGCGGCATCACTAAGGAAACGATCACACGTTTACAAAATCACTCCTTGTTGGGAGAGCTTTTCGCAAGCGCATTAGCCAATGCAAAAAACTCACGTGAAATTACAAAAGAATCTATAGAAGAAACTGGCCGTGCTGTCGTGCATAAGCTGGAAAAGTATTTACCAACATTAGGTACAATAGCGACGGTTGCGCCTTTGCTAGGGTTGCTAGGTACTGTTATTGGTATGGTAGAGTTGTTCGGCTCATTCACTAATAGCGGTCATGATGTTGCACAGTTTGCGCGCGGTATTTCAGTTGCACTTTATAACACTGCAGCAGGTATTGTTGTGGCAGTACCTGCGATGATTTTTTATCGTTATTTCCGCAGTAAAGTAGATGACTTAATCGTAGATATGGAGCAACAAGCGATTAAATTAGTCGAGATTATCCACGGCGAAAGAAAGTAAATGTGTGTAATAGTCTCAGCATTGTTTTTATTTTTGCTGTATTTACTATGCGGTCTTCAAATAAATATTAAATTGACAGCTCAAACTTAATATTCAAAATTTATTAGGTTAAGGAACAATATAAAATGAATTTCCAACGTGGTAGAAAGCATGAAGAGTTCGAGATGAACTTAGTGCCACTGATTGATGTTTTGCTAGTGATTATTATCTTTTTGGTGGTGAGTGCCACGTTTTCTCATGTGAGTGAGTTGCAAATTAATTTGCCAACGGCAGAAGCGAATACGCCAGATAATAAACCGTTAGTCATTACTGTTGATGTGGATGCGAGCGGCAATTATTTGGTGAATGGTAAAGCACCATCGTCTGCCACAGTCGCCAATATTGCAGCTGCTTTGACCGCTGCTGCTGGTAGCGGTAAAGAGCCGACGATTGTGATTAATGCAGATGCTAAAACAACACATCAATCAGTCATTAATGTCATGGAGGCGGCCAGAGTCGTTAACTACACGCATATTACATTTGCTACACAGATTAATGCAGGTTCATAACTTAATAGCTTCTTATTTTTTGACATAGTACAAATATTTTGAGCGCTATTATTTTTAACACTATGCCATTGTCCATATATCTAAAGTCAACTGTCTTGTTTAATTGTGAATAATCGACAAACTTTATGTCGAAATTACACCGCTATAAAACGGCAAAATTGCCTATGTCTAATACAAAACTTTTATACTTTCGTCTATTAAAATACGTGTGGCGTTTTAAAGGTATCTTTGCTGTTGGTATCATCTTTTTAATTATTTTATCCGCGACTAATACAGGTTTCCTTGCCACGATCAAAAAGGTGACGGATGAGGGTTTTGTTAAACAATCGCCTGATAAAATCAAATATTTGCCATTTATGCTATTTGGCTTAATGGCGCTTAGAGCCATATCAGGGTTTATCTCCAATTATTCAATGCGCTGGGTCGGGCGCAGTGTCGTAGAGGCGTTTCGGCACGATGCGTTCAAACGATTAATGCAGTTGCCAGTGAGTTTTTTTGATGCTAATTCAGCAGGAATTCTCGTTTCTAAACTCACCTACGATACAGAACAGATGTCTCGCGCCTGTACCAATGTCATATTAACCGTGGTGCGAGATAGCTTTACTATCCTCGGTATTGTTGGGTATATGTCGTATGTAGATTGGCATTTGACTTTGATTTTTGCACTGATAGCGCCGCTCATGGTGCTGTACTTAAGAAAAATGACACCTAAGCTGCGTGCTAGTGGTAAGTATGTACAGCAATCGGTTGGTGAAATGACTAAAGCTGCCGAAGAGGCTATTTCTGGTCAGCGTATCGTCAAAATTTTTGGTGCTGGTGATTACGAATATCATCGATTTGCAAAAGTAGCGAGTGAAAATCGCCAAATGCAAATTCGATTGGGCCGTATCTCTGGGCTCAACGGCATGGTGGTGGAGATACTAGCGGCAATTGCTTTAGGTTTGGTTGTTTACTATGCCGTAGGCCGTTTTAGTGCGGGTGAGTTTGCTGCATTTATAGGCGCTTTGCTGATGTTAATTTCACCCATTAAAAATTTAACAGGAGTGAATGAAGATTTACAATTAGCTATTACTGCGGCACATAGCGTATTTGAGATAATGGATACGCCCACCGAAGTGGATGAGGGGAAAGTGATTATCCAACGCGCAAGGGGTGAAATAGAATTTAAGCAAGTCAGTTTGCAATACGATAACGCTAAACGCCCTGCGCTTAATAGTTTGAGCTTTAGTATTAAACCAGGTGAAAAACTCGCGCTTGTTGGACGCTCTGGCGGAGGAAAAACCACATTAGTTAATTTGCTTCCACGGTTTTATGAACTTCAGCAAGGACTAGTGCTGTTAGATGGGGAAGATATTCGTGCATTTGAACTCAAAAATTTGCGTCAGCAATTTTCATTAGTTAGCCAAGATGTGATCTTATTTAATGATACTGTCTTTAATAATATCGCTTATGGTGTCTTGCGCAATGCGAGTGAGCAAGATGTGATTAACGCTGCCAAAGCGGCTCATGCTTGGGATTTTATTCAGCAATTACCATTAGGCCTGCAAAATGAAATAGGTGACCGCGGCGTGCGCTTGTCGGGTGGACAAAAACAACGTATCGCTATTGCCCGTGCGATTTTAAAAAATGCTCCCATTTTATTGTTGGATGAAGCCACATCTGCCTTAGATACAGAATCTGAACAGCATGTGCAAGCTGCACTTGATACATTGATGTTAAACCGCACCACCATCGTTATTGCACATAGATTATCCACCATTGAAAATGCCGACCGTATTCTAGTGATGGAGCACGGTGAGATTGTAGAATCTGGCAATCATGTCGAATTAATTGCAAAAAATGGGCAATATGCCAAGCTCTACCAAAAACAGTTTGATGTTTAGCTATTCATTTAACCTTATTTTATAAAAAAAATGAGTTACCGCGCTAAATTGGAAGGTTTTTTTAATCATCATTGGTACAGCGCAAAACCTGGCACGAGTTACTATTTTGCGCAGGCGGTTTTACTTCCATTAACGTTTATTTTTGCGTTACTCAGTGGTATTAAACGTAAGCTATATCAACTTGGTCTTTTAAAGTCTTACAAGCTTGCTGTGCCAGTTATTGTGGTTGGCAATATCAACGTTGGAGGCACAGGCAAAACGCCTCTAGTGATTTGGTTAACAAAGCAGCTTGAATTAGCTGGCTACAAACCAGGTATTATTAGCCGGGGTTTTGGTGGCAGTCAGCAGGGCGAAGTGTTTAATATTAGTAAACCGCAAGCGTTTGGTGATGAACCCCTGTTGATTGCACGGCATTCGCAATGCCCTGTTTTTGTTGGCAAAAATCGTGTGGTGGCTGGCCAAGCTTTGCTTAAGATGTACCCACAATGCAATATTATTATTAGTGATGATGGATTGCAACATATGCAATTAAAACGTGATGTCGAGGTTGCTGTAGTGGATAGTCAGCGTTTATTTGGTAATTCACACCTATTGCCTGCGGGCCCCTTACGTGAGTCATTAAAGCGCTTGTCTCTGGTTGATGCCATTGTCCTGAATGGTGACAGTCCACAGAGTTTAAATGAGTTGCACAACGCATTTGTGATGAATTTACAAGCGCAATACTTAGTCAATTTGCATAATAATCAAGTAGTGATGACAGTTGCGGAGTTAAGCCGTAAAGCTGAAATGAATCAACTCGCCATATCAGCTGTGGCAGGTATTGGTAATCCACAGCGATTTTTTAAACAGCTGACGGCCATGGGCTTACAGTTTAAAAGTCAGGCTTTTCCTGACCATCATCAATTTGTTTCAGCTGACTTTAACTGTAACTCAGCAAGTCTTGCAGATGATATTATAGTCATGACCGAAAAAGATGCCGTAAAATGTCAGCACTTTGCAAATAGTAGAATGTGGTATTTACCAATTTCTGCTGAGTTACCAAAAAGCACAGAATTTATAACTAAAATTTTAACTAAACTCAATACACGCATAGTCTAAGGGTGGCTATATTAAATTTCATCCAATATTTAATTGAAAGCACATAATGAACGCAAAATTACTCCAGATTTTAGTTTGTCCAGTGACCAAAGGTCCGTTAATTTATAATAAGGTGGCCAATGAGCTTATTTCAAAGTCAGCCTGCTTGGCTTATCCTGTTCGTGATGGCATTCCAGTGATGCTAGAGGTTGAGGCGCGTAAACTCAGTGAAGAAGAGTTAGCTGCGGCATAGCCTAGGGTCGAATAATACGATGAGTTTTAAAGTTGTAATTCCCGCTCGCTATGCTAGTACGCGGCTACCCGCTAAGCCATTACTTGATATAAATGGTTTGCCTATGGTGGTTCGCGTTGCGCAGCAAGCTGCTAAAAGTGGCGCTCAAGAAATTGTCATAGCCACTGATAATAATGAGATTTTACAAGCTGTTGAGGCGCATGGTTTTAAGGCAATTATGACACGCCAAGATCATGCATCAGGTACAGATCGTATTGCTGAAGTTGCGTTAAAACTAGGCTGGGATGATGGTGAAATTGTTGTGAATGTGCAAGGAGACGAGCCATTAATTGAGCCGGCTTTAATTGCGCAAGTCGCTGAGAATTTAAGAGAAAATGTAAGTGCTGTGATGTCTAGTGCTTGCCATGCCATTCATGATCAAATTGCCTTCATTAATCCTAACGTGGTGAAAGTGGTGCTGGATATTAATCACCATGCCCTTTATTTCAGTCGTGCACTTATTCCCTATCCACGTGATGCCTTCTCGGGAGGTTTGTCATTAGCAAGTAATGAGAAAGCATATCGTCACATTGGCATTTATGCCCATAGAGTTGGTTTCTTAAAAAGTTATGCCAGCTTACATGCCCCGGCTATTGAAAAAACAGAAAGTTTAGAGCAACTGCGCGTGCTTTATCATGGCTATAAAATTAGCATGCTAGTGACTGAAAATGCGCCAGCAACTGGCGTGGATACTCAGGAAGATTTAGACTTTGTAAGAAGCTTGATTGAGTAGTGCAACTAATTTAACGTTAAACCTACTAATATTTATCATGTTTTTTTGGTGTTTTAGTCAACGTTAAAATCCCACGTAATAAGTTTACCTCTTCTTTTTCCAAGCGTACGCGCGCATAAAGCCTACGCATTCTTCCCATTAGTTTTTTAGGCGCTACAGGATTTAAGTAGCCTATATTCAGCAAGGTTTCTTCTAAATGCGCATAAAAACCTTCAATCGCCTCATTTGTTGCCAGCTCATTGGTTTGATTAGGTTTTATAGTGTCATTTGCTTGGTCGCCTAACGCTGCCATGCGCAGTTCGTAACACACTACTTGTACTGCGGCTGATAGGTTGAGTGATGAATAATCAGGATTTGCTGGAATCATGGCTATCATTTGGCAGCAATCTAACTCTGCATTACTTAGGCCGCTCATTTCTGTGCCAAATACAAAGGCGATTGGCTGATTGGCCGCAATCGTCAATGCTTCGGTTGCTGCGGAGCGAACGTTTACAATTTCATGCGAAATATTGCGTTTACGCGCGCTTAATCCTATCGCAAAAGCACAGCCAGTTAGTGCCTCAGTTAGGCTATTGCAAACTGTTGCACTTTCTAACAAATTAGCTGCACCTGTTGATAGCGCGGTGGCGTGAGCATCAGGAAAGCTGTACGGTTGTACTAAATATAAATGCTGTAGTCCCATTGTTTTCATGGCGCGTGCAGCAGAGCCTATATTACCTGGGTGGCTTGTCTGGCAGAGTATGATGCGCACGTTATCGCGAATGTTGCAAAGATTTAATGCTTCTACTGATGTGTTTGTCGTCAATTTTTGATGTCTTTGTTGGTAAAGCGGATGAAAAAAGCTAAAATGGTATTTTATCAGTTATATCGCGAAAATCCCGTATGCATCCCATGCTCATCAATGCCGTTAAGGCCGCTCGCCTTGCTGGCGATATTATTAATTTTGCCTCTAGAGATTTAGGCACACTTAAAATTCAAACCAAAACCTATAATGATTTTGTCACGGAAGTTGATCGTGCAGCAGAAAATATAATTATCGAAACGCTTAAAGAAGCTTATCCGGACCATGGGTTTTTAGGTGAAGAATCTGGAGATACCAATAGCACGGCCGAGAATATTTGGATTATTGATCCATTAGATGGCACCACTAATTTCTTGCATAATTTTCCGCAATATTGTGTTTCTATTGCTTTACAGCAAAAAGGTGTGTTGACACAAGCCGTGATTTACGACCCGGTACGTAATGATTTATTTACAGCAACTAAAGGTCGAGGTGCGTTTTTAAATGATAAACGTATTCGCGTGGGTAATCGCAATAAATTGCAAGAGTGTTTGGTATCTACGGGTTTTCCATTTCGTGATTTTAAGCACCTTGATACTTACCTCGCTATGTTTAAGGATATGATTAAAAAAACCACAGGTATTCGTCGTCCAGGTTCTGCAGCACTTGATTTGGCTTATGTAGCCGCTGGTTGGACAGATGGTTTTTGGGAAATTGATTTATCTGCATGGGATATCGCCGCAGGTGGTTTAATTGTGCAAGAGGCGGGTGGTATGGTTGGTGATTTTGAAGGCAATGAAAGTTGGCTAAAAACTGGCAATATAGTGGCGGCTAACCCTAAAATATTTTCACAAATGCTACAAGCATTAAGCCCACATTTAACGGATGATTTAAAAACCGCAGCGGCTAACACGCCTAAAGTGAAGGTTGAAGAGATGAAGGATAAGCCAGCTTTGTGGAATTAGACCATTTTTGTAGTAGTAAAATGAGTTAATAATCAACTAGCCAAAAAATAATAGAGGAAGCAAAGCTATGAAGAAAGTTACTAAAGCCGTATTTCCAGTAGCAGGTTTGGGCACACGTTTTTTACCTGCGACTAAAGCTAATCCTAAAGAAATGCTGCCAATTGTAGATAAGCCATTGATTCAATATGCTGTTGAAGAAGCGGTAGCTGCTGGTATTACTGATCTTATTTTTATTACGGGACGTAATAAACGCTCTATTTCTGATCATTTTGATATGGCGTATGAACTTGAGCATGAGCTTGAGCGTAATGGTAAGCAAGAGTTATTGAAAATTGTACGTAATATAGTACCTAAAAATGTTAACTGTATTTACATCCGACAAACGCAAGCATTAGGTTTGGGGCATGCGGTACGTTTAGCTAAGCCAGTGGTTAATGATGATGCCTTTGCTGTGATTCTCGCGGATGATTTACTAGATGGCCGAGTGCCAATCATGAAACAAATGGTGGATGCCTATGATTATTACAAATGCTCATTGCTAGGTGTTGAAAACGTACCTGCTGATCAAACTAAAAGTTACGGCATAGTGGCAACTACACCAATGAATAAAAATATCGAACAAGTTTCAGCGATTGTTGAAAAACCAGATCCTAAAGACGCCCCATCTACCTTAGGAGTTGTTGGGCGCTATATTTTGACGCCAAGAATTTTTCATCATTTAGATAAAATGCAAGCTGGGGCTGGTGGTGAAATTCAACTGACGGATGGTATTTCTGCACTGTTAACTGAAGAGCAAGTATTAGCTTATCGTTTTGATGGTGTGCGTTACGATTGTGGATCAAAATTTGGCTACTTAGAAGCTACCATTCGATTAGGACTTAAGCACCCTGAAGTAGGTGCCGATTTGAGAGCTTTAATTGAGTCCATAAAACTTAAAAAAAGCTAATACACACTTCGATTTAGATATCCATAGAGCTCGGTATCCATTCTATGGTTACCGAGCTTTTTATTGCTTAAAAGACATGCTTAAATATTTACTAAGCAAACAGAATGCGTATTCTGCTTTAACGACACAATAGCAATTACATACAGAGTTCCCTAAGCCTAGTCTGTTTAATTTTTCTATATCTCCGCGGGATAACTGATCAGATCACTGCGTGTCAGTTTAGCAGTCGCTTCAGGGATACTTTCATCTATAAAGCCCAAAATATTGCAGATTAATTGCTGCGTCATCCTCTTTGATTAAATTAATGTTTGAGTAAGCGTTATTTGGTTGGTTAGCGCACAGACTTTAATTTTAGGAGGAAACATAATTATAAATAAAGTTTATCAAGGAAAGTTTTAAGTAATGGCGTGCTTATGGCCATCTAAAACCGAGGGTGAATTATGTGTAGCGTTTCTATGTTCTATTTAATACGAGGGAAGTTTCGTGATGAATAACATGATGTTTGATATTCAGGGCATGATTAGTGGCGCATGCATAGACAAAGTTTATGAAGCGCTAGACCATATTGATGGCCTCACGAATATTTCAGTTTCGTTGTGGAGTGGTCAAGTTGTCATGCAAATCAACCCAACATTAGCAACATTTAGCCAGGTCTCTAGCGCGGTTACAAATCTAGGGTTTAAGGCTAGTGCAGAGTATGAGTAATACATGCAAACATACTTTACTGTCAATTTTTGCACAATATCTTGTACGCTAACGTACAGAGCAAACGTTTATTTTGATGTAACTTCAACTTTTGACATTAGGAAAAACTATGACTAAAACACAAGGCTACGCTACTCTAGGCGCAAAAAAACCATTAGAACCATTCACCTTTGAACGACGTGAATTATTACAAGATGACGTGAGTATTGATATTTTGTATTGCGGTGTGTGCCACTCTGATGTGCATCAAGTACGTGATGAGTGGGCACAATCGGTTTATCCAATGGTGCCAGGGCACGAAATTGTCGGGCGCGTGACAGCCGTTGGTAAAGACGTTAAAAAATTTAAAGTCGGCGATTTGGCAGGTGTGGGCTGCATGGTGGATTCATGCAGAGAATGCGGAAGTTGCGATAAAGATTTAGAGCAGTACTGCGCGGGAACAGTGTTTACTTATAACGCACCAGAAAAACACACCGGGAAGATGACTTATGGCGGATATTCCAAACATATCATTGTCAATAAACATTTTGTATTACACATTTCCGAAAAAATGGCCTCACCAGAAAAACTAGCGGCTGTTGCACCTTTACTATGTGCCGGCATTACCACTTATTCTCCGATGCGCCATTGGCAAGTGAGCAAAGGCCATAAAGTTGGTGTAGTAGGCTTAGGTGGCTTAGGCCATATGGCGGTGAAATGGTCACACGCTTTTGGCGCTAAAACGGTTTTATTTACCACATCACCCAACAAAACAGGCGATGCCTTGAGAATGGGCGCAGATGAAGTGGTTATTTCTAAAAAAGCAAATGAAATGCAACTGCATGCTGGCAGTTTTGATTTTATTATTAATACGGTGGCAGCATCGCACGATCTCAATCCATTTTTACAATTACTAAAGCGTGATGGCACGATGTGCATGATAGGCGTACCTGATCACCCACATCCACCAGTAGATACGGCCAGTTTAATTTTTCAACGTCGTTCACTTGCAGGCTCACTCATCGGTGGTATTAAAGAAACGCAGGAAATGCTGGATTTTGCCGCCAAGCATGACATTGTTTGTGATGTGGAAATGATTGCAATGAATGAGATTAATCAAGCATTTGATCGTGTCGTGCGTAGCGACGTGAAATATCGATTTGTGATTGATATGGCTACGCTTGCATAAATTTAATCAATAAATCACATTTAAAAATGAGTATAAAAGAGCTTTTTTATGAATATGATCGCAACCAAAGATGGCACACAACTTTATTACAAAGACTGGGGTACTGGACCAGCGGTAGTTTTTAGCCATGGCTGGCCACTTTGCGCTGATGCTTGGGATTCTCAAATGAAATTTATAGCAGACCAAGGCTACAGATGCATTGCTTACGACCGCCGCGGTCATGGTCGCTCTAGCCAACCTTGGCAAGGCAACGATTACGACACATTTGCTGACGATTTAGCTGATTTAGTCATCTGCTTAGCATTAAGTGATGTCACTTTGGTGGGTCACTCAATGGGCGGTGGTGAAATTGCCCGCTATGTAGGCCGTCACGGCACCTCAAAAGTTTCTAAAATTGTATTAGTTAGCTCTGTTACACCTCTGATGTTAAAAACCGAAAATAATCCGCTGGGCTTACCTGTCAGCGTATTTGATGAAATCAGAGCAGGGGTTATAAAAGACCGATCACAGTTTTACCAAGATTTATCAGTTAAATTTTATGGTAATAATCATCATCTGATTAACAAGGTATCACAAGGGGTGCTAGATGCTTTTTGGTTGCGTGGTATGGCGGGTGGTTTAAAAAATCAGTTTGATTGCATACAAGCTTTTTCTGAAACAGATTTCACAGAAGACCTAAAAAAAATTGATGTACCTACCTTAATTATTCATGGTGATGATGACCAGATTGTGCCAATTGAGGCTTCTGCACTTAGTGCCGCTAAGTTGATTAAAAATACCAAGTTAAGTGTTTATAAAGGGGGTTCTCATGGCTTAGCTGATGCCAATACTGATCAACTTAACGCTGATTTATTGGATTTTTTAAACACCTAAAATCTTTATTCAAACTTGAAGAATAGCTTGGAGTTGAAATGAAAGCAGTTAGAATCCACCAATATGGCGATGCAAGCCAACTTGTTTATGAAGATGCACCTTTGCCAGAATTAAATCGTGATGATGTCCTTGTAAAAGTTGTGGCGGCTTCGGTTAATCCAGTTGATTGGAAAATTCGCGATGGTCATTTAGTGGAGATGATTCATTATGATTTTCCTTTAATATTAGGCTGGGACGTTTCAGGGGTTGTGGAATCAATAGGCGTTGATGTTACACGCTTCAAAGTGGGCGATGCCGTATTTTCACGGCCAGATGTCAAACGTAATGGCTGCTATGCCGAGTACGTAGCGGTGGCTGAGTATGAGTTAGCTTTAAAGCCTAAAACTATTTCTCATGTTGAGGCTGCTTCATTACCTCTGGCGGGCATCACGGCATGGGAGGCTTTATTTAATACTGCTAAACTCAAAAGTGGGCAAAGTGTATTGATTCACGCAGGGGCTGGTGGAGTGGGTTCACTGGCAATTCAACTGGCCAAAAATGCAGGCGCTATTGTCTATGCCACTACGTCGGGACGTAATGTGTCCTTGGTGCAATCACTAGGTGCAAATGAGGTGATTGATTATGAGAGATACGCTTTTAACAAAGAGTTGCGTAATATGGATGTGGTGTTTGATACTCTTGGCGGCCGCGTTCAAGATGAATCATGGGAAGTTTTAAAGCCTAACGGCATTATGGTGTCAATCTATAGTAAACCATCAGATGAACAGGCAAAAAAACTAGGTGTGCGTAGCGCTTTTATTTTCATAGACCCCAATGCTGCCATTCTTAATGAAATGGCTACTTTAGTAGACGAAGGCAAGCTACGCCCGATAGTCGGTGCAGAATTCGCCCTAGAGCATGTTAAAAAAGCCCATGAATTAAGTGAAGCAGGTCATGCAATAGGTAAAATTGTACTACATGTTGGGCATCCATAATAAAGATGTTTGCTAAAGATACTGGCTGTCTGGTTATATTAAATAGCTAGTTCGGTGAAACGCATTAAGCGGAAGCGGTTGAGAATAGTGGTAAAGCACAACATCGATTATTGATGATAATGTTAATTAGCACAAGCATAAATGCGATTATTTATGTAAAATGCAAGTCAATTAATTTAATAATATCAATAAGATAGATCATTGCTTCAATGACTCAAGATAATCACACACCCATGATGCGCCAGTATTGGGCGATTAAGGCACAACATCCTGATATGTTGTTGTTTTATCGGATGGGCGATTTTTATGAATTGTTTCATGAAGATGCTGAGCTCGCATCCAAACTTCTAGGTATTACGTTAACCAGACGTGGCTCATCCAACGGTGAACCTATAAAAATGGCTGGTGTGCCTTATCACGCAGCCGACCAATATTTAGCGAAACTAGCAAAACTGGGCGAAGCTGTCGCTATTTGTGAACAAGTGGGGGACCCGGCCACCTCTAAGGGCCCGGTAGCACGCGCGGTTTCGAGAATACTAACGCCTGGCACGCTGACAGATAGCGCGTTGATGGACGATACTCGTGATAGCCAGTTACTTAGTATCTTTGCAAGTGATGGTTTAGTGGGTTTAGCCCGTATTAATTTAGCTTCTGGCAGCTTTGTTTTAAGCGAAATTGCGACAGGTTTGCTGGCTCAAGAAATTGAGCGTATTCATCCAGCTGAAATTTTGTTTGCCGATGATTTTAATCATGCTGCAATTTCCACTATCAAATGTCCTAAAAAACGTCTTGCAACTTGCCAGTTTGATTTCGATTCCGCTTTTCAAACACTCACCAAACAATTTAATACCTACGATTTAAATGGCTTTGGCTGTGCAGATTTGCATGCCGCTGTTTGCGCCGCAGGCGCATTGTTAGATTATATTAAGCACACACAACGCTCTACTCTCCCCCATTTAAGCAGCTTAAACGTTGAGGAAAGCAGTCAATTTATTCAGCTGGATGCCGCAACACGTCGCAACCTAGAGATTGACCAAACGCTGCGAGGTGAGGAAACGCCCACACTATTTTCACTGCTTAATACCGCTCAAACCGCGATGGGTGCCCGATTACTAAGACATTGGTTACATCATCCTTTGCGTGATACGCATTTAGTGACAAAGCGCCATCAAGCCGTTTGTGCTTTGATGAGTAGTCAACAGTTTTTAAAGATTCAAGCCACATTAAAACCTATTGGCGATATAGAACGCATCACCACACGTATTGCACTTAAAACAGCTAGGCCGCGTGATTTATCTGGTTTGCGTGAGGCCTTGCAACAGCTGCCTTTATTACAAGCGCATTTCATAGGGGCACATACAAATCTGCGAGAAAACTCACTCATAGAAAGCTTATGCGCTAGTTTGCAGGTGCGAGTTGGCTTACAAGATTTGTTACAGAAAGCTATTAAGCCTGAGCCTTCATTAGTATTGCGTGAAGGCGGTGTGATTGCTGATGGCTTTGATACCGAGCTAGATGAATTACGTAGTATACAAACTAACCACGGTGATTTTTTACTAAAGTTTGAAGCCGCAGAAAAAGAGCGAACAGGTTTAACTAATCTTAAAGTTGAATTTAACAGTGTGCATGGTTTTTACATTGAGATTAGTCGCACACAAGCTGAAAATGCACCTGCGGAGTATCGCCGTCGCCAAACTTTAAAAAATGTAGAACGTTTTATTACACCTGAACTTAGAGCTTTTGAAGACAAAGTGTTATCTGCCAATGATCGCGCTTTAGCACGTGAAAAAATGCTTTATGAAGAAGTGCTCAATCTTTTAGCACCTTATATTACGGCCTTGCAAACCAATGCCGGCGCTGTGGCCAGCTTAGACGTGTTGTGTTGTTTTGCAGAGCGTGCTACAAGTTTAAATTATGTGGCCCCGCAATTTACTGCTGATGCAGGTATTGATATTATTGATGGTCGACATCCTGTTGTTGAGCAACTCACGCAACCGTTTATCAGTAACGATGTCACGCTAAGTCATTATCGACAATTGTTGCTGATTACTGGCCCCAATATGGGCGGTAAGTCTACCTTTATGCGACAAACTGCACTGATTGTTTTACTCGCACATTGCGGTTGTTACGTGCCAGCAAGCTCAGTAAAGATTGGTGAGATTGACCGTATTTTTACACGTATTGGTGCGTCAGATGATTTGGCAGGAGGCCGCTCTACCTTTATGGTTGAAATGACTGAAACTGCCAATATTTTGCATAATGCTACTGATAAAAGTTTGGTGTTGCTAGATGAAATTGGTCGCGGCACTTCGACATTCGATGGCTTATCGCTAGCATGGGCAGTGGCGAAACAGCTGCTGGAAAAAAATCGTAGCTTTACGCTGTTTGCTACGCATTATTTTGAACTAACACGGATTATTGATGAATTTAAACATGCCGCCAATGTGCATCTTGATGCAGTAGAGCATGGTGTAGGCGAGAATAAAAATATTGTCTTTATGCATAAGGTTGAGGAGGGCGCTGCCAATCAAAGTTATGGCTTGCAAGTGGCACAATTGGCTGGCATCCCCAAATCAGTAGTTGCGAGTGCTAGACGTAAGCTTGTCCAGCTGGAAATTAACCAAGTCGCGCATCAAACCAATAACTCGCAAACTGATATGTTTGTGAGTAGCTCGCAAATAGTCGAGCCAGTTTTACATCCAGTCATCAGTGAATTAGAATGCATAGAGCCTGATGAATTAACGCCTAAACAAGCGTTAGACCTGCTATATCAACTTAAGAACATGCTCTAGCTTAAACAATAAATTACTTGAAAGATAAAACTAAATAACAAATTATGTAGTTATTTAGTACTTATTGTTACAAAAAAATATAAAGTAATAGCAGAGAAGCTCAATGGTTATATGGGCGCGTTTTTAGGTGCATTTATTGGCTGGATAATGGGAGAAGTCAGTTCCAGTTATGGATTTTTTCACGATGCATATTGGCTATTCGGTGCTATTTTTGGCAGCATTGCTGGCGTAACTTTGTGCAGTGCGTACGCAAATAAAATAACTTCAACAAGGTTTGGAGGCATTTTTATTTTTAAGTATCCCTATAGATACTCAGGTAATGAGTTTTCACTATGCACGCTACCCATTTGCTAATTCGTCATTTATTGGTGCACTACTGTTGTAATTATCAGCCATCGCTATTGCGTGGTGGGCTTATAAAAATAACCAAAATAACAGTGAACATTTAAATGCTTCGCTATTAAATCCTCATCTATCAGTAAACGCTTCTCAATGGGAAACCGCATTCATTGGTTTTGAAAAATTGACTGCCGCGAGGCTTTATTTGCTTGGATTTTTGTGGTGGTTAGTTGCATTTAATTTTGAAATACAGCGTGAAATATATATAAATATTGCTTATCTTGTAAGTAGTTATTTACACCCAGCTATACCCACTGCTTTATATGCTAATCTCAGGATGTTGCTATTTGTAGAGAGTGACTTTTTATCTCCCGACTTAGGGTTAAAATGTAGCTGGAATGTTGCAACTTGGCCAGCGCGTTTCACCATGCCAATCATGATATTAGTCACGTTATTTAATGTGGCAGAAGACATTAATATTTTAAATGCTTACAGCTGTCTAATCTGGCAACTTTGCTTGTATCTGCATTTCAGTATGTTTCGAAAAATTGACGGAAATGCAGATGCAGTTAAGCTATTAGGAGTTGGTTTACACTGGTGCCCACTTTGGGCGCATGGCTAGTGGTACCAACATTGGCTAATTTATTGATGTATATAATCCGTATGGGTAATTTAGGTAATACCACTTGGGCAACCGTTGCAATGATGGTTTCTGCTACTTTCGTTTTGCTAGGTTTCACTTTCTGGACCCGATCTAACTCCTCTAATAAATGGCCTTTTAAGCCATTTATTGCAGCCTACTTGTGGCGCGCAACATTGCTGATGTCTGCACTTGTATATGTTGGTGCCATTGCCATTGCCACTGCCACTGCCACTGCCATGGCCTCTAGTGGCAACACCAAGCCTTTGCCTTATATTCCATTATTCAATCCCGTCGAAATTACTATTGCATTGGCCTTAGCTGCATTAATATTATGGAAACTGCGCCTTAATAATAGTGGTATTGCCTTAGCTTATTGGATAAAAAGCAATAAGCCAAAAATGTTATTGATTGCCGCCATTTTTATCGTAATTAATACGGTTTGGCTTCACATTTTGCATCACTTTTTAGGTGTCACTTGGGATGCCAGCGCACTGTTTAATTCAGATATTGTACAAATGGGTTACGCCATACTTTGGACTCTCATTGCTATAGGCGTGATGCTAATGGCGAATAAAAAACGACTAGCCAATTATGCGCGTCAATTATGGTTATTAGGCGCTGCCCTGCTTGGCTTAAACTTGGTCAAATTAATGCTCATTGATTTATCGCATGTGCATAGCGTAGAGCGCATGTCACTTTTATTGGGATTGGTGTATTGACGTTGGTAGTAGGCTATTTTGCGCCATTACCTGCTAAGGCAGCATCAGGCATTGAGCATGAAGCAAAAGAGGTTTAACTGAAATGAAAATGATTAAGTTAGTTACCACAGCTATTTCACTGATTAGTCAATTAGCCTATGCCGAAGACCCTACAGATTATGCGCTTAAAATACCACTGAAAATATCGGAAGAAGGTGGTTTGCAGGGACTTAACTCTCCTGCAGCCGTATTTGCTAGTAGACTCAAAGTCTGAGCCTCACAGATATTCGAATATTTAATAGCCAAGGTCTGGCGGTGCCTTTAGCCATAGGGATAAAGGAAAGCCAGCAACAACAGATTAATAAAAAAATAGAATTTATAACTTACCCAATCATGGCGGAAAGTGGCATTAATATCAATAACGCTAATAGCGAAATTAGTATAGAAGAATCTAATGGTAAACGAGTGGGGCAAGTGCTCACCAATTCTAATCATCTCAATGAAAAGCAGAAAATAATAGGTGCGTTAATTGATACCCGCGCGCTATCTGCTAAAGTTTCAGCCATAGAGTTTGATGCTGATTTTGCTACCAATACCACGCTGCCCATTACTTTAGATGTGGGTAGTGACTCTAAAACATGGCGAAATATTGCTTTTGAAGAGCCGCTTTATAACTTTGGTGATGTAGCATTAAGTAAAACAAATACGCCACAGCAAATGCGTGCAGTGTTTAATAACGCCAATTTAGATAAGGAATATATTCGTGTCAGCTGGCCAGCCAATCAAGTATTGACCTTGCGACATGTGCAAATTACGACCTCAGATATAGTACCTAGCATTAAAAAAATGAGCATTGCTTTAGGTGAACCATATGCGATAGAACCACACATGCTGAGTTGGAATATGCTTTTTTTTCCAAAATTACTTCTTTATATTTTAAACTTAATACACCTAATACCCTGATGCCAATTCAGGTGAAGGTGCGTACTCAGAGTGGTTAGCAGTGGATAAATTTAAATAGCGCTGTTGCTTATCGATTTAACAAAGCGGGCAAAGAACCGCTAAACCCAGAAATTGCATTAAGTAATACAAGCCTGCGTGAATTGCGCGTCATTACTGATGAAACTGCTATCGCTTTCGATCAAAATCATCTACAAAGTTTACCGTGTGTTAACCTGCTGTTTAATCCTGTGCACATGCTATTTGTAGCGAACGGACAAGCACCATTTATACTCGCAGTTGGTAAAAAAGAGGCTGCGAATGTGCTTTGCCTGTATTAAGTTTAATCCCTAATTACAAAGCTGGTGATGAACTCAGTATAAGTGAAGCTACAGTTGATGCTATGGTTGCTATGCCTAATCTCAATAGTGCTAGCGCAACTAGTTCAAAACGCTCAATCATATTATGGGTCGTGTTACTACTGGGCGTACTGGCTTTAGCAGGAGTGGCGTGGAGTGTGACCAAGCAGTTGCGGAACAATAAGTAGCTGAGTTATTAGATTTGGGCTCATAAAAAAAGCACCTATTAAGGTGCTTTTTAATTTACGGACAATTTTTAAATTAGCGCCTAGCTCTTAATGCCTAGTGGTGATGACCACCTTCTCCATGAACATGCTGATGCGTGACTTCTTCGGCACGCGCAGAGCGCACATCAGTAATAGTTGCCGTGAATAAAACACGTTCACCAGCCCACGGGTGGTTACCATCAACCACCACTTTGCCGTCGGCAATATTGGTTACAGTATATAAAATCACTTCACCAGTATCGTCTTCACCTTCAAACTGCATACCTTCTTTAAGATCAGCTGCTGGAAAAGCTTTAATATCTTCGATTTGTACGAGCTCTTCATCGTACTCACCAAACGCATCTGCTGGTTCTAAGGTGACTGAAACCACATCACCTACGTTTTTGCCGTGCATTAATTCTTCTACTTTTGGAAAAATATTATCATAGCCGCCATGTAAGTAAGCTACGGGCTCAGTACTAGATTCCAAGACTGTACCTTCTGTATCTTTTAGTTCATAAGTCATTGTTACGACGGTGTTCATGGAGATTTGCATTGTTTTTCCTTTTTGTAAGCTTTAATTAAAGGCCGTTGAATATTTTTTCAATATTTTAATCTATTAGGCATAAGCTGCGATATTTTATTTGCAACGATTATTTACTGAGAGTGATGATTGCTGTAGTAGTTAGTGTGATTTTTTGCCAAATCCAGAGTACTACAGCATCTAAATTTTTCCATAATCCTAAATGATGCACTTGCGCTAAAATTTGTGCGCTAGCAGCTCAATGTTATGTGAATAATAAGTGCAATGCCAAGCATAGCCATGCGCAACTAAGTACATAGCAACATCAATTTTATTACACTGTAAATGCCCGAGCTGCCTGTAGTAGAGGTCTGAGCCGCTAATATCGACTTAAACCATGGCAGTTTTTGGGCATAGTTTAGATAAAGCGCGACGTGCTATTTTGCCATAAGCTTGGTTGAGTTCTGGTGTATCTATTTCGCTTAATCGTAGTTTAAAGTCACCTGTTTTATCATGAATTTTTACTGTATCGCCATCGTAAATATAAGCGATACTTTCATCCGCATATGTGCTTTCTAAACACAAAAAACTAATGCAAAAAAGCCAGTAATGAATCTTCAAGTTTGTATTTTAACCGCATTGAAATTAATGTTTATTACCAAGCAAGCTCAAATAGTTTGATGGTTCAAGTACTGTTGGAATAGGCTCAATATCAGTGTTAGGATAATCACGACTATAATGTAAACCGCGGCTTTCATGACGCTTCATGGCGCTATTAACAATGAGTTCGGCCACTTGTAGCAAATTACGCAACTCAATTAAGTTATTACTCACTCTAAAGTTGCTATAAAACTCATCTACCTCATCACGCAACATATAGATACGATGTAAGGCGCGGCTCAGACGTTTGTTTGTGCGCACAATACCAACGTAATTCCACATAAAACGACGTAGCTCATTCCAAGTATGCGTAATAAGCACTTCCTCGTCGGCATCGGTTACACGGCTTTCATCCCAATACGGCAATTGGGGGAGCGTTTTTGCTGTCTGCTGCATGATATCTACTGCTGCTGCTTGCCCAAATACTAAGCACTCTAACAATGAGTTGCTTGCTAGGCGATTTGCGCCATGCAGCCCTGTACAAGCTGTTTCACCAATCGCATATAAATTCGGTATATCGGTACGTGCCGCGTGGTCTGTCATTATGCCGCCACAACTGTAATGTGCTGCAGGAACAACGGGAATGGGTTCACGGCTAATATCAATCCCCAATTCCAAACAACGGGCATAAATATTAGGGAAATGCGATTTAATAAATGCCAATGGCTTATGCGTAATATCTAAATACACGCAATCTAGCCCACGTTTTTTCATCTCAAAGTCAATGGCGCGCGCTACCACATCGCGCGGGGCAAGTTCGCCACGTTCGTCATAAGCAGGCATAAAGCGGGTGCCATCACCTAATATAAGTAGCCCGCCTTCGCCGCGTACGGCTTCACTAATTAAAAATGACTTAGCTTTGGGGTGATACAAGCAAGTAGGATGAAATTGAATAAACTCCATATTGGCTACACGACAACCTGCGCGCCACGCCATCGCTACGCCATCACCTGTGCTGACATCGGGGTTAGTGGTATACAAGTACACTTTACCTGTGCCGCCAGTGGCTAGCACAGTTTGCTGCGCCGCTATGGTGAGCACTTTGCCAGATTTGTTATCTAACACATAAGCACCTAAACAGTTATCAGCTTTTGCATGTTCATCATGCTGAATCAATTTTTGATGCGCTAGTTTGCGTACGGTAATTAAATCGACTGCGATATGATCTTCTAAAAGCGTGATGTTGGCATGCTCACGCACGCGTTCTGCCAGTGTTTTTTGCACGGCATAGCCTGTGGCGTCGGCAACATGTACAATGCGGCGATGACTATGCCCGCCTTCACGGGTTAAGTGGTAACCGCTATCATCATCTTCGCGGGTGAAAATAACACCTTGCTCAATTAGCCATTCTACGGTTTCTCGCCCATGCTCTGCGACTAGGCGTGTGACTTCAACATCACACAAGCCTGCGCCAGCAATTAAAGTATCTTCAATGTGCGCTTCAATAGAATCGTCGTCATTAAACACTGCAGCAATGCCTCCTTGCGCCCAGCTACTTGCGCTATCAGAAATGGCACGTTTACTTACCAAACAAACTTTTTTGCTATCTGCCAAATTAAGCGCAAGCGTTAAACCCGCTAAACCCGAACCGATAATTAATACATCAAATTGTTGCATATTGTATGGTCTAAAATCTATCAATCAATGAACTTACATTAGTGTAACGAGGTCTGTGTTTGTAGGCTATCAATTAGTTACAAAGTTTTATTAGATAAATCGTATTAATAAGTTAAGCGAAAAAAATACTTAAAAAATATTTGGTAAAATATCGGGAGAGTCGGGATGTTTAATAGAGTGAATGAAACTGTCAATTTAGCAGTCAATATTGGATCGTTAGCTCGTACTAGTTTTGTACAACCCTCATCACAAGGGTATACTGTGGGTGTTAAAAAGACACATACAGGGAGCAACACCTCAATGGGCAACTTGCCAACTTCTGGCACGCCAGTCGCAGGGAATCGTGAATTAGATCAACTCTTGGTAGAACGTGCACAGCAGGGAGATAAACGTGCTTTTGGCATGTTAGTGGAAAAGTATAATCGTAAACTTGGCCGATTGCTTGCGCGCATGATACGTGACCAAACCGAAGTAGAAGACGTTGTGCAAGAGACGTTTATTAAAGCTTATCGCGCCTTACACAATTTCCGTGGGGATAGCGCCTTTTACACTTGGTTGTACCGTATTGGTATTAACACTGCAAAAAATTATTTAGTATCTATGGGTCGCAAACCCAAAATAATTGCTGAAATTGAAATTGAAGATGTAGAAAATTTTGACGGTGGCAATGAAATGCGCACTATGGAAACACCAGAAACTGAGTTGATGACTAAGCAAATTGCACAAACTGTCAACGATACTGTTGCCGCTTTGCCAGAGGAGCTGCGTACAGCGATTACTCTGCGCGAGCTTGAAGGGCTGAGCTATGAAGAAATTGCAACTGTCATGCAATGTCCTATTGGGACAGTGCGTTCACGTATATTTAGAGCACGCGAAACCATTGCAGTGAAGCTGCGTCCTCTGCTTGATACGCCTGAAAACAAAAGATGGTAGTAATTAATACGCTTTAAATTGTAAGTGCGAGATGCAGCTGCATCGAGTGTTGTAGTTAAGAATATGATGGAGAAAGACATGAAAGACCAATTATCAGCCTTAATTGATGGCGAATTTGAATTGACAAATGCAGAGTACTTAATTACATCAGCAAAGTCGTCGGGTGATATTAGCCAGTGTTGGGCACAATACCATTTAATCGGTGACATCATGCGTGGTGATAACACGATGCCTCCAAATTTTAAAGCGCGGGTTATGCAAACACTTGAGATAGAACCAGCTTTGGAGAAACTTGAAATAAATAAGGTAGTCAAAATTTCTGACATAAAAGATAAATCATCGATTAATTTTACTAAAAAAAGCATTATTACATCAATGCCCATTTGGTCCGTCGCTGCCTCGGTTACCGCGGTGATGTTTGTAGGCTATATGGTTTTGCAACAAAATGCAGCGACTAGTGAATTGGCTCCAATTGAAATTGCACAAAGCCTACCGTTAGAATATTTACAAGCACATCACAATGCAGCGCCAAATGCAGCTGCTTATTACATGCAGGCGGCCTATGCTGGTTCAGCAGTAGATTCTAAGCAAAAATGAAGCAAGTGTTTAAGCTAAATCTAGCTGTAAAACATGCAGCAGTTTTTTTTGCGTCTATTACCTTGCTATTTCAGACGCAAGCTTATGCTGAAGATGTTTGGACCACTCTGCAAAAAACCGCAATAGCTGCCCGCAGCCTTAACTATAGCGGAATATTTGTTTATCAAAATGGTAGCCAGTTGCGCACTGTACAAATTGTGCACATTAATGATGGCACTAATGAGTTTGCGCGCAATACCGTCATGGAAGGCGAGCCGCGCGAAGTATATAGTAAAGGCAAAGATGTCGTTATCATCAAGCCAAAAAATGACAAGGTAGTGATGGAGAAGCGCCATGGGCAAAATCTTTTTCCTGCCATATTGCCTAGTAGTTTAGACACGATTAAAATTAGTTATTCAGCTAGGCTAGGAGTAAACGAGGCTGTAAGCGGCAGATCCACACAGATTATTTATTTAGAGTCTAAAGATAATTATCGCTATAACTACAAGTTATGGGTGGATGAAGAAAACAACTTGTTATTAAAAATGATGTTGCTTTATAAAAATGAAACTTTAGAGCAGGTTGAGTTTAACCAAATTGATTTTATTAACAATCCTAAGTCAAGTTCTGTACAACCTAAAATTGACGTGAGTAAAAGCTATGTGGTAGATGATGCTACGCAATCGAGCCACGCCAACGGAGGTAATTGGCAAATTAGTGTATTGCCCCCTGGTTATCGTAAAATCGACCAAATTGAGATCAAAGTTCCTAACAAAAATGTGATTGTAAATCAGCTTATTTATTCTGATGGTTTGGCTGCAGTTTCATTGTTTATAGAACCTGTATCTAAGGGCGTGAGACCTAAAACTGGTCACATTACAATGGGTTCTACGAATATGTGTGCCAATGTGAATGCAGGTCATCAAATTATTGTAATTGGTGAAGTCCCAGCAACTACTGTGATGGAAATGTCCAAAGCTGTAAGCTTCAAGTAATATTTTAAGGTTAAAATAATTAGCATCATTTAAATTTTATTCAAACCTTGAAATGATAGAACAACAAGCCATTGTCATTGCGATTGAAAATTTAGTCACTAAAAATTTATCAAGCGCTACTCCAAAAAATACGCAGTCTGCCACCGAATCAAGTGTCGCCATACTTGAAATTATGCGCCATGCCCCATGCGGTATTTGTGGTCAAACACGCGGATGCGGTAATGCTATATGGGGTAAAATTTTTGCACATAAACCTAGCAGCTTTAAGGCCAGCAACACGGTTAATGCAAAGGTGGGTGATGGTGTGATTGTCGGCATTGATGAGCAAGTCGTACTCAAAAGTGCATTATTGCTTTATGCATTGCCGCTTGCAACCATGATGTTGGGAGCGTTGATGAGTACAACCATTGTTACAGACTCACCAAATCAAGCGGATTTATACGCGGTTATTGGTGCAGTTACTGGCCTCACTTTTGGTTTTATTTGGCTTAAAGGGTATACAGCATCCCAAAGTTATCCCACTAAAAATAAAGCTGTGATATTACGCATTTCATATTCACCCAATTTGTAATCACATGTTATTCAATTATCTTTGAAATAAGGATCAAGTATGCAAAAAAAATCTATAATAAGAAAATATATTGTTGTATTAAGTGTTTGTTTTTTTCATATTTTTATCAATCAAATTGCTTTCGCAAAAGATCTGCCAGACTTTACAGAGTTATATGAAAAACAAAGCCCTGCAGTGGTTAATATCAGCATTACTCAAGTGATGCATGCGAATACTGCGGGTATGCCCAGCATGTTGGATGATGATGGCATGCAAGATTTATTCAAGCATTTTGGCATCCCAATGCCAAGCTTTCCTAATGGGCAGGGTGGTGCACCACAACAAGATTACAAAACGCAATCATTAGGCTCAGGGTTTATCATTAGTAATGATGGTTACATTTTAACTAATGCGCATGTGGTGAGTGAGGCAGATGAAGTCGTTGTGAAGCTGTTCGATAAACGTGAGTTTAAAGCCAAAATTATCGGCGCTGACCGTCGTACAGATGTTGCACTAGTAAAAATAGAATCTTCAGGTTTACCTAAAGTCACGTTTGGAGATCCAACAAAATTAAAAGTAGGTGAGTGGGTCGCAGCGATTGGTTCACCATTTGGCTTAGAAAACACAATGACGGCAGGTATAGTGAGTGCAAAAGGTCGCGCTTTACCGCAAGAAAACTATGTACCATTCATTCAAACCGATGTCGCGATTAATCCAGGAAACTCAGGCGGGCCATTGTTTAATTTATCTGGTGAAGTGGTTGGCATTAACTCGCAAATTTATAGCCGCACGGGTGGTTCAGTAGGATTGTCATTTTCAATTCCAATCGATGTTGCGATAGATGTTTCTAATCAGCTAAAAGCAACAGGAAAAATTAGTCGTGGCTGGTTAGGGGTTGCGATTCAAGAAATTAACAAAGAACTTGCAGATTCATTCGGTATGAAAAATACTAACGGTGCACTTATTGCAGGCGTTGAGAAAAATGGCCCAGCCGATAAAGGCGGCTTAGAAGCTGGTGATGTGATTACTAAGTTTGATGGTAAATCAATTATCACTTCTAATGACTTGCCGCGCGTAGTAGGTATCACCAAGCCAGGCAAAATTGTGCCAGTGGAGGTTTTGCGCAAAGGTGGCATAAAAACACTGAGTATGGGTGTAGGCGAAATGCCAACTGATCCTACTGATAATGCAGCTGTGCCTAAAGCTCCGGCAAAACCTGAGGTCAATAAATTAGGATTGGTGCTAAAAGAACTTACCCCGCAACAAAAGAAAAAAATTAAAGGCAAAAGTGGCTTGTTAGTGGTTGATTCACAAGGGGTGGCTGCTCAAGCAGGTATTAGTCGTGGAGATGTAATTTTAGGCATAAACAATACTGAAGTGCAAAGTTTAGATCAGTTTAACAAGTTGCTTGTTGTTAGTCCAAATGGTAAAGCTTTGGCACTGTTAGTGTTACGAGGCGAAAATACGCTATATGTACCCTTGAAAGTTACTGGGAAATAACTTGGCTGCTTTAAAAGCTCACTTAAAGTGGGCTTTTATAACGTAATGCTTTATTAAACGGCTACCATTTAAATTAGGTGATTTGACACCCAAAAAAACTCTCTATTTCGTCATTCTTAGCGATTGTCGGGGACTCATCTAACTCGTTGATTAAAATGAATTCCCGCGTTTGCGGGAAAGACGAAAAAGGCTAATTTATAGGATATAGAGCTGTTTTTTTACCTCCTGCAAAGGGCTCTATTATTAAATCTTATGTTAATCAAGCATTTGCTGTAAAATGCTGTTTAATTTTTAAAAGGCGCTTCATGCGCCTTATTTATTTGTAACTATGAATTATAAGCATAAAATTGACTCAGATTAGCTCTAAAAATTAACTATGAAAAACATCCGTAATTTCTCTATTATTGCCCATATTGACCATGGAAAATCTACTTTAGCTGACCGTATTATTCATATGTGCGGTGGTTTGTCCGAGCGCGAAATGGAAGCGCAAGTACTTGATTCTATGGATTTAGAGCGTGAGCGCGGCATTACCATTAAAGCGCAAACGGCCGCGCTGGAGTATAAAGCGTTAGATGGTCAGCTTTATCAGTTCAACCTGATTGATACACCAGGGCATGTGGATTTTAGCTATGAAGTAAGTCGCTCACTTTCAGCTTGTGAAGGTGCGTTACTTGTAGTGGATGCCTCACAAGGCGTAGAAGCACAGAGTGTGGCTAACTGTTATACCGCACTTGATTTAGGTGTAGAAGTGACCGCAGTACTTAACAAAATTGACTTGCCATCCGCAGACCCCGAACGTGTAATTCAAGAAATTGAAGACGTGATTGGTATCGATGCAACGGATGCGGTACGTTGTTCAGCTAAAACAGGTGAGGGTGTACGAGATGTATTAGAAGCGGTTATCTTAAAAGTACCGCCACCAGTAGGCGAGCCAACTGCACCGCTCAAAGCATTAGTGATAGATGCTTGGTTTGATAATTACGTTGGCGTGGTGATGCTGGTGCGTGTGATTGATGGCACGTTAAAACCAAAAGAAAAAATCCGCTTGATGGCAACAGGTGCTCAGCATTTAAGCGAGCAAGTGGGTGTATTTACGCCAAAATCAGTACAACGTACACAACTATCAGCTGGTGAAGTAGGTTTTGTCATTGCTGGTATTAAAGAGTTGGCTGATGCCAAAGTGGGCGACACAGTAACACATGCAGACCGCCAAGCAACTGAAGCGCTAAAGGGCTTTAAAGAAGTGCAGCCACAAGTTTTTGCTGGCTTGTATCCAACAGAGTCCAATCAGTTTGAGGCATTACGTACTGCGCTTGAGAAGCTCAGTTTAAATGATGCTTCATTATTATTTGAGCCAGAAAACTCTACTGCATTAGGTTTTGGTTTTAGGTGTGGATTTTTAGGCTTGTTGCACATGGAAATCGTACAAGAGCGCTTAGAGCGTGAGTACGATATGGATTTAATTACTACTGCACCAACAGTCGTATACGAATTACTGCTTAAAAATGGCGAAGTCGTACAAATTGAAAATCCATCACGCTTACCAGAGCCTTCTCGTGTTGAAGAGATTCGTGAGCCGATGATTAATATTAATTTATTGATGCCGCAAGATTACGTGGGGCCTGTGATGACCTTGTGTACGACTAAACGTGGCGTGCAAAAAAATATGCAATACATGGGCCGGCAAGTGATGCTGAGCTATGAAATGCCGCTCAATGAAGTAGTGCTGGACTTCTTTGATAAATTAAAATCAGTCTCGCGTGGTTATGCTTCAATGGATTATGAGTTTTTAGAGTTTAGAGCGGCTGATTTAGTGAAGTTAGATATTATGGTGAATGGCGAGCGTGTGGATGCGCTTTCATTGATTGTGCATCGCAGCAATAGTGTATTCCGTGGTCGCCAAGTAGCGGCTAAGATGCGCGAGTTAATCCCACGCCAAATGTTTGATGTAGCGATTCAAGCTTCAATCGGCGCTAATATTATTGCGCGCGAGACGGTTAAAGCCATGCGTAAAAACGTCTTGGCAAAGTGTTATGGTGGCGATATTAGTCGAAAGAAGAAACTACTAGAAAAACAAAAAGAAGGCAAAAAGCGCATGAAGCAAGTGGGTAATGTAGAAATTCCACAAGAAGCTTTCTTGGCAATTCTCAGAGTAGAAGACAAATAGAGTAGAAGACAAATAGAGTAGAAGAAAGATAAGATTTAGAGCTCAATAAGATTTCCAAGTAAGACTGAAAGCTAAATAGGATAAATGAATAAATGATTAACTACATTTTTATCGCCATTGCATTAGCGGGCGTTGTTATGCTGGTACAACGCAAACTAACTCTGGGTTTGTTTATATTCGCTGAGCTGATTCTAACTGGATTATGGCTAGTTAAAACTGACCAAATACCATTTGCTTTGTTTATGTTGCTTGTACTTGTGCTAACTGGTGGTATTTGGCTAGGTGATGTATTATTTTTTAAACGTCGCCGCGAAGCACAGCAGGGTAAAAATGCAGCTGAACCAGAAGTGCTGGAATACGCAAAAAGCTTCTTCCCAGTGATTTTGGTAGTATTTATCATTCGTTCATTTGTGGTTGAGCCATTTAAGATCCCGTCAGGCTCTATGATGCCAACGCTGCTTGCTGGAGATTTCATTTTAGTGAATAAATTTGATTACGGTTTGCGAACACCAATTACCAATAAAACCTTTATTAAGGTTGGCCACCCTAAGCGTGGTGATGTATTCGTATTCCATTTTCCACCTAATCCATCCATTGATTACATTAAGCGTGTGATTGGCTTGCCAGGCGATAAAATATCTTACAAAGGTAAGCAATTAACGATTAACGGCCAAGTGCAAGATCTAAGCTATGTGGCTGATTATGAATATGAAATGCCAGGCCTTAATATGATTACTGCTAGGCGTGAGGCCGAGAAGCTTGGCGATGTGAGTCACAACATTCTTATTCATAATATTGTAGGTGAGTACGCACCAGATAGTGTTGGCGACCAATTTGCTAATGGCCAAACTGTCACAGTGCCGGCAGGGCATTATTTTGCAATGGGCGATAACCGTGATAACAGCTCTGATGGACGCGTGTGGGGCTTTGTGTCAGAAAATAATTTAGTCGGCAAAGCGTTCTTCATCTGGTTTAACTTAGATGAATTTAAACGAATTGGGAGCTCAGTACACTAGTCGTATGTAAACCATGGTGCACAATACTTTAAGTAAACTATTAGACTATCAATTTAAAAATCCAAAACTACTGGAACAGGCGTTAACGCACCGTAGTTACAGTGGATCAAATAATGAACGCCTAGAGTTTTTAGGAGATGGCGCGCTCAATTTTATTATTGCGCACCAACTTTTTTTAAGATTCCCTAAATCATCAGAAGGTGATTTAAGCCGTTTGCGTGCGCAAATGGTCAAAGAGGCAACACTGTTTGATATTGCATTTTCACTCGATTTAGGGGATGCACTGAAATTGGGTGAAGGCGAGCTTAAAAGCGCCGGTTGGCGCAGGCCATCTATTTTAGCTGATGCTCTCGAAGCGATTATTGGTGGAATATACCTGGATGGTGGCTACGCCGCAGCTGAGGCCTTAGTCATCAAACTCTATGCCAACTTGCTGGAGAATATTGATCCCAAAGTCATTGGCAAAGATTCAAAATCATTACTACAAGAAATTTTGCAAGCGCGTAAAATCGATACACCAGATTATCAAGTGATTGCTATTGAAGGTGAGGCGCATGCACAGGTTTTTCGTGTGGAATGCGTGATTGCTAAACTGAATTGTCGAACATCAGGTGAGGGTGTTAGCCGCCGCGCTGCCGAGCAAAAAGCAGCGCAAGGTGCGCTAGAAAAATTAAGTGCAGAACTAAATAGAAAAGATAAATGATGATTAAAAAAGCGAAGCCAGAAGTAATGGATCCAGCAAAATCAAGTACAGAAGCGCTTGACCTCAATGACAAACTTGTAGTTGAGCTAGATGCAGATGAATATGACGAAGATGATGTTGATTCAGGCCCATTTCGTTGCGGTACTATCGCCATTGTTGGTCGCCCCAACGTAGGCAAGTCTACGCTGCTTAATCATATACTTGGCTTAAAGCTGAGCATTACTTCGCGTAAAGCGCAAACTACACGTCATCGTCTTTTAGGCATACATACGACAGACGACACGCAGTTTTTGTTTGTTGATACGCCCGGTTTTCAACAAAAGCATATCAATAATTTAAATAAAAGTTTGAATAAAACAGTGACTCAAGTGTTAACAGAAGTGAATTTGGTCATGTTTGTGATTGAGCCGATGAAATTGGGTGATGCAGATCGCAAAGTATTAGCTTTATTACCAAAAAATAAGCCTGTGATATTGGTTGTCAATAAGCTGGATTTAATGGGAGATAAAGGGAATGTGTTGCCGCTCATTCAAGACTTTGATTTAGAGTTTCCATTTGTTGATATTGTCCCTGTTAGCGCTAAGAAAACACTGAATATCGATGAGTTACTCAGTACGATTAGAAAATACTTGCCAGAACAATCCGCCATTTACGGCGCAGATGAGTTGACTGATAAAAACGAGCGCTTTTTAGCGGCGGAGTTAGTGCGTGAAAAAATATTTAGACTACTTGGCGATGAGATTCCTTATTCAGTGGCTGTGGAGATTGAAAAGTTTGAAGTGGATGGAAATTTACGCCGAATTTTTGTCGCGATCATCGTAGATAAGGAAAGCCAAAAACCCATGATTATTGGTAAAGGTGGCGAAAAACTTAAACAAATCTCCACTGAAGCTAGACAGGATATGGAAAAACTATTTGACGGAAAAGTTTATTTAGAGACTTGGGTCAAAGTCAAAAGTGGCTGGGCTGATGATTCACGTGCTATTAAATCCCTAGGCTATTAGCGCTGTTAACGCTATTTAAAAAGCCATCACTTATATTCTTGCAGCATGAGTAGCTTAACCACTAAGCGAGTAACAAGCCAAGCGATTAGACGCATAGATAACCAGCCTGTCTATGTTTTGCACACATACCCTTTTAAAGAAACCAGCTTAGTTGTCGAACTGTTCAGCAAGGATTTTGGTCGAGTTGCAGCTGTGGCAAAAGGAGCGCGTCGCCCTAGGTCTGCCATGCGTGGCATGCTGCAATCGTTTCAGACATTATCGGGCGCTTGGTCGGGTAAAAACGAATTACGTACATTACATAGTTTAGATTGGTCAGCTGGTCTACTATTGTTACAGGGCGAAGCTATGATGTGTGGCTTTTATCTTAATGAATTGCTGTTGCGTTTGTTACCGCGTGAAGACGCACATGAAGATTTGTTTGACTACTACACGCAGACTTTACAAACCTTAATGACAGCAAAAGAATTGGCGAATACTTTACGCAAGTTTGAGCTGACGATGTTGCAAGAGATGGGTTATGCGGTGCCGCTCACGCATGATGAGAATGATCTGGAAATTGATCCAGAACTCACTTACTGTTATGAGGCTGATTACGGTGCTAAGCTATCAGGCACATCATTGGGCACTCATCAAAATGGCGTACAATTATTAGGTAAAACCATGGTGGATATGGCGCAAGGCGATTATAGGAGTGCCCGTACTCAATCACAAAGTAAGCAATTAATGCGCTATTTACTGGCGCATTATCTAGGTGATAAGCCACTACATACACGGCAATTGTTAATAGATTTACAAAGATTTTGAGAGTAAGCAATGATTAAATTAGGTGTCAATATCGACCATGTCGCGACTATTCGTCAAGCACGTGGTACACGTTACCCAAGTGTGGTACAGGCGGCGTTAAGGGCTGAGCAATCAGGTGCAGACAGCATCACTCTACATTTGCGTGAAGACCGCCGTCATATGCAAGATGCAGATATTTTTGCCTTGCGCCCCTTGCTGCAAACTAAGATGAATCTTGAGTGCGCAGTTACCGATGAAATGATAGGTATCGCTTTGCAGGTTAAACCGCAGGATGTCTGCCTCGTGCCTGAGCGTCGTGAAGAGCGAACAACTGAAGGTGGTTTAGACATTATTCGTTACTTTGATAAAGTGCAAGAAGCCTGTAAAAAGTTAGAGGAAGCTGGTATTCGTGTTTCATTATTTATTGGTCCTGATCTTGCGCAGATTGATGCAGCGAAAAAAGCAGGCGCAACAGTCATTGAATTACACACGGGAGCATTTGCCGATGCGGAAATTGAATCTGAAAAAACGGCAGAACTAGAGCGAATTAAACAAGCAGTAGCGCACGGCATAAGTCTTGGTTTAGTAGTCAATGCAGGTCATGGCTTACATTACCATAATGTACATCTGGTTGCGGAAATACCTGGCATTGAAGAGCTCAATATTGGGCATGCAATTGTTGCACATGCCCTGTTTGTTGGCTGGGATAACGCAGTAAGTGAGATGAAGTCGTTAATGAAAGAAGCTGTTATTAAATGATATTCGGCATTGGCACCGATATTGTTGAAGTTGCACGGATTGAATCCTCTTTAGCTCAATTTGGCGATGTCTTTGCTAAGCGAATTTTAACTGCTGATGAGTTTGCTGCTTTTGCAGTTAATCAAACAAAGCCACGATTTTTAGCTAAACGGTTTGCCGCAAAAGAGGCATTTAGTAAAGCATTTGGCACAGGTATTCGCGGTGTGCTCACTTTTCAAAGTATTGGTGTGACACACGATGCGCTTGGAAAGCCATTATTGGTTTTTTCAGCTGAGCTACAAAGCTTGCTTAATACTAAAAATATCACGCATCAGCATATTTCAATTAGTGACGAAAAAAATCTGGCTGCTGCATTCGTTGTATTAGAAACTTAATGGTGACAGATAGTCCTGATTTAGAGCGCCGTTTTGGTGGCGTCAGCCGTTTATATGGCATCGCTGGTTTAATTAAATTTCAAGCTGCCCATGTCTGCGTCATAGGCATTGGAGGCGTCGGTTCTTGGGCTGCTGAGGCGCTTGCACGTAATGCTGTCGGTACTTTTACCCTTATAGACCTCGATAATATTGCAGAGTCTAATGTCAATCGGCAAATTCACGCACTAGAAGATAATTTTGGCAAACCCAAAGTAACCGCCATGGCTGAGCGCATACGTTCGATTAATCCAACTGCTGTAGTACATGAGATTGAAGATTTTGTGACCGCCGAAAATGTCGCCACTATGATGGTTAACCGATACGACATTATATTGGATGCGATTGATGATGCTAAATCTAAAGTGGCGATAGCGGCTTATTGCAAAACACATCAACTCCCGCTTATTATAGTGGGCGGTGCCGGTGGACGCCTAGACCCAACTAAAATAAAAGTGGCTGATTTAGCCAATGTGAATGGCGATAAGCTTCTGGCAAAGGTGCGTAGCCAATTACGCCGCGACCATGGTTTTCCTAAAGGCAATGATCAGGCTAAAAAGCAATTGAAGTTCGGTATCCAAGCAGTTTACTCCGATGAACAAATCGTTGCGCCTGTTACATGCTCTGAAAATATACTAGATAGTTGTAAAGTTAATACGGGCATCACTGGTTTGAACTGCGCTGGCTATGGTTCTTCAGTCAATGTTACAGCGCCATTTGGCTTTACTGCGGCGCAGTTAGTGTTAAATCAGTTAGTGCTGATTGAGTTGCTCAAATAAATGCCCTCACACATTAATTCAGGTCATCAGGCTTTACATCATTCAGCTTTGTATGATTTAGCACAACAAATAAATCGTTCAATATCCCCCCCCAGCCTTTTCTAACATAAACTGAAGGAATGCCTCAGCAGCTGTTGATGCTTCGCGCTTATTAGGTGTAACCAAATACCAAGTCCTAAAGACCGGCGTATGTTGAATATCTAAAGCAACGATTTGTTGATTGGTGATTTCTTGTCCTATGGTGTGCAATGATACAAAAGAAACACCAAATTTGCCATTACAGCCTGCTTTATGGTTTCATCGCCGGACATTTCCATATGCACGAGTGGAGATAATCCATGCTCAGTCATGTATTTCTCCATAATGTAACGTGTACCAGTACCCTGCTCACAAGAAATAATTTCTACTTTATTTAATACCTCTGGCGTTAAGTTTAACTGTCTTGCAAGCGCATGATTAGGGCTAGCAACAAACATGTGCGGATGGTTTGCAAATGGCTCTGCACGCGCATTAAGTGCCCTAGGTGGCTTGCCCATGATGGCAGCGTCATTCCGCCCTCACGTAATAATTCAATTAACTTCTCACGATTTTTTACATCTATTTTAATTTGCACATAAGGGTAATTTTTTTTAAACTCCACTAACAACGCAGGTAAAATAGTGGGTTGCGCTGACTAATCCAATTTTTAGGACATCAAGCTGTGAGCCGCCCAAACTATCCATTGCCGTGCTTGCCTTAGCTAGGGTAGGGGTAATCTCATTTGCATTCGTTAAAAAATGTTCGCTTGCTGCGGTGAGCGTCACTTTTTTATTTTCACGATTAAACAGGCGAAGCCCTATATCGGTCTACATTTCATTAATTTGCAAAGAAATACCAGAGCCTGCGAGCTCTAGCTCCTCTGCTGCGCGTGAAAAGCTTAAGTGCTTTGCCGCACTAAGAAAAATTCTGATTTGGCGTAAAGTAAGGTTTCGCATAAACGTAACTCATATAAAAATAACCTTAAGTAAAACTTAAGCATGGCACATGTAAATGTTGATTTACTTTAATGCATATTTTTTCTACAGTATGCGTGAAGACGTTCGTTAAAAAATAACGCAGTTTTTTTGAATTAGTTTAGATAACGCAGAAAGTTGAAAACAATATATGCAACAATCAATTGAAACTAATATCAATGGCATAGTCACTAAAAAAGAAATGGCCAACCAATCTACCTTAAAAGAATATTTATTTCGTTCAGCTCAAGATTTACCTAATGGTAATAACCTAGCAAGCCTATTGTTGGCTATTACTGAATGCACGAAAAGTATCGCACACCTTATTTCACAAGGCGCTTTAAGCCAAATAACAGCAAAGCTGAGCACAACTAATGTGCAAGGCGAAACGCAAATGCAATTGGATGTGCTGACTAATGATTTATTTATTGCAACCCTAGAATGTAGCGGGCTTGTTGCAGGCGCGGTATCAGAAGAATTAGATGAGCCGTATTTATTTAAGGGTAAAGAAGCGGCCCCATTTTTAGTGGCTTTTGATCCTTTAGATGGGTCATCCAATATTGCTGTTAATGTTTCGGTAGGGTCTATTTTTTGTATTCTGCCATCAAATACGCTATCAACTCAGCATGAGATAAACAGTACAAATTACTTGCAATCTGGCGTTGCACAAATGGCTGCAGGCTATGTTTTATATGGTCCAGCAACTATGTTAGTACTTACTACTGGAAAAGGTTCACATGGATTTACTTTAGATGTATCAAGCCAAGAGTTTTTACTTACTCATTCAAATATTCAAATTCCGGAAGTGACATCGGAGTTTGCAATCAATGCAAGTAATCAGCGCTTTTGGGAGCCACCTGTAAAACGTTATGTATCAGAGTGTTGTGATGGCATTACTGGTTTACGCGAAAGAGATTTTAACATGCGCTGGGTCGCTAGTATGGTGGCAGATGTGCATCGTATTTTAATGCGTGGTGGTGTGTATCTTTATCCCAAAGATAAAAAATTACCAGCTAAAGCGGGTCGTTTACGTTTGCTGTATGAGGCAAACCCGATGAGTTTTATCGTGGAGCAAGCGGGTGGTAAAAGCTCCACAGGGCGCGAGCGTATTTTGCAGCTCACACCTAGTCAGATTCATGAGCGTGTTCCAGTAATTCTGGGATCATATTCTGAGGTGTGTTTGATTGAGTTATATCACGACGAATTTGATGTGCATTTGCTGGAAGAGTACTCATTGTCAATTTAAAATAAAAATAGGAAACTAACATGGCGCTCATCTCATTAAGACAATTGCTAGACCACGCCGCAGAGTATAGTTATGGCTTGCCTGCATTCAATGTGAATAATATGGAGCAAATATTATCGATTCTACAAGCGGCAAATGAAATCGATAGCCCTGTGATTTTGCAGGCTTCTGCTGGTGCACGTGGCTATGCTGGTGAGCCATTTTTACGAAAAATGGTAGAGGCCGCTATTGAACAATATCCACACTTGCCTATATGCATGCATCAAGATCACGGTGCATCGCCTGCTGTTTGCCAAACGGCCATTCGTAGTGGTTTTTCTAGTGTAATGATGGATGGCTCATTGCAAAGTGATGCTAAAACGCCTGCTTCATACGCTTACAACGTCGATGTTACTCGTCGTGTTGTCGAAATGGCGCACGCAGTAGGTGTTTCAGTGGAGGGGGAGTTAGGTTGTTTAGGCTCTTTAGAAACGGGAAAAGCTGGCGATGAAGATGGTAGCGGAGCAGTGGGGGTTTTAGATGAATCACAATTACTCACAGATCCTAATGAAGCTGCTGAGTTTGTAAAAGCAACACAAGTCGATGCCTTAGCCATTGCAATTGGAACCAGCCATGGCGCCTATAAGTTTAGCAGACCGCCCACAGGCGATATGTTGGCCATTAACCGAATTAAAGCGATTCATCAGCGTATTCCGAATACGCATTTGGTCATGCATGGATCGTCTAGCGTTTCGCAAGAGTGCCTTGAAACCATTAGGAAATTTGGTGGTGTTATTAAAGAGACTTATGGTGTGCCTGTCTCTCAAATTGTAGAAGGTATTAAAAATGGCGTGCGTAAAGTGAATATTGACACGGACATACGTCTTGCGATGACTGCAGCAATAAGGCAGTACATGGTAGAAAACCCAGAAGAATTTGATCCTAGGGTATTTTTTAAAGCGGCTATTTTAGCCTCCAAGCGGTTATGCAAAGAGCGTTTCGAAGCCTTTGGTAGTGCAGGTATGGCGAGCCACATTAAAGTCATTGCAATGGATAATATGGCGGCACGGTACACTAATGGCGAGTTAAGTGCGGTGGTGTATTAGTTTAGTGATGGCTGTGAATAGTGGAAAATATTGATTTGGTGTTTAAAGGATAAACATGCGACGTAAATTAGTAGTGGGCAATTGGAAATTGCATGGTAGCCTGGCGCAAAATAAAGTATTGATTGCTAGCTTGCTTACAAATTTAAAGCGCTTACATACGGCAGATTTTGCAATTTGCATTCCCTATACTTACTTGTTTCAGGCACAGGCACTATTGTCTGGGACTAATATCGCATGGGGTGCTCAAAACGTTAGCCAGTTTGAAGAGGGCGCTTTTACCTCATCTATATCTGCCTCTATGATTGCTGAATTTGGCTGCACATTCGCCATTATCGGCCATTCTGAGCATCGCGCTTTAATGCATGAAAGCAATCAACAAACAGCTATTCGATTTGCCAGAGCCACATCAGCAGGTATCACCCCTATTTATTGTGTTGGCGAGACTTTTGCTGAACGCCAAGCTGGCATTGCTGAGAATGTAATAAAAAAGCAAATTCTTGCTATCACAAATGAGCTAGACGATGTCATATTCAAATGCGCCAAACAGCTTAACGCCGTTATTGCCTATGAGCCAGTGTGGGCCATTGGTAACGGCGCAAACGCTAGCGCAGAACAAGCGCAAATGATGCATGCCTACATCAGGAGTTTAATTGCCGAACGTGATGCTGAGTTTGCTAAACAAGTTAGAATAATTTATGGCGGAAGCGTCACGCCAGAAAATGTATGTACCATACTGACTATGCCAGATGTTGATGGAAGTCTTGTGGGTCGGTGTGCCTTAGAAGCCGATGATTTTACTAGAATTTGTATGGTGGCAAGTGATACGCAAATATGTACAATTGCGTTGTAGTAGCAGCCTGATGTAGATACTAGTAATCTTTAACTGAGCGAGGATTTTTAACCTAAGCTTATATATTTAAAATAAGTATTAATTTTGTCATATTCATCATATAGTCACAAATCTTTCACATTGAATTGTTACAGTCTTTTGTTAAAATAATAAATAGTAACTACTGCTCAAGAGACGATTATCAAACATTTAAACACCCAAAATTCAATCTCTAAAAACTTAGCTAAATGTAGTATTGCACCTAAAATACCCAAAATGGTCGCGCTGCTGGACCGCGATGCGAGCATTCTCAGTTTTAATCGTCGCGTACTGTCTTTGGCGGTGAATCCTGATTATCCGCTGCTAGAACGTTTGCGCTTCTTATGTATCGTTTCAGCAAATTTAGATGAGTTTTTTGAAGTGCGTATGGCGTCACAACTTGAAGCTATGCGTGATAATGGTCAAAAAGGCGCTGTTACGGTAAAGAGTTTTGAGCGAGTATCAGCCGAAGCGCATGCCTTGGTAGAAAAGCAATATCATATTTTTAATTATGAGTTAATGCCAACATTGGCGCAGCACGGTATTAAGTTGCTGTCAAATAATGAGCGTGATGCCGCGCAAAAACGCTGGGTTGCTAAGTATTTCGAGAGTGATGTTAAGCCCTTACTAGTGCCTGTGGCGCTAGATCCTTCTCATCCATTCCCAAAAGTAGCCAATAAATCACTCCATTTTATTGTAGAACTTGGTGGTAACGATGCATTTGGCCGACACAACCCTATTGCAATCGTGCGTGTGCCCCGTCTTTTACCACGTTTAGTGGTTTTGCCAAGCAAAATTAGTAACAATCAACAATGCTTTGTATCACTCACTAGTATTATTCGTGCGCATTTGTCAGATTTATTTGGCGGACGAGAAATTATTAATTACTCCCAATTTAGGGTCACGCGTCATTCGGATATGGCTTTAGATGAGGATGATGTAAGCAATTTGCGTACTGCTTTGCGTCAAGAATTAGTGCATCGCGCCTATGGTGAATCAGTTCGTTTAGAGGTTTCACATACTTGTGCAGGTGCCCTCGCAGATTTTTTATTAGCGCAGTTTAATTTACCTATCCAGGCACTGTATCGAGTTCAAGGGCCGGTTAACCTTGGACGATTAATACAGCTACCTGATTTAGTAAAACAGTTTGATGATTTAAAATTCACGCCATTTCCGCCAGTTTGGCCAAAACAATTAAAAGTTGGTGAATCTTTTTTTACAAAATTAAAAAAGGAGGATGTGTTAATTCATCAGCCTTTTGAAAGCTTTGAAGCAGTTATTCAATTTTTGCATGAAGCAGTGCATGATCCAGACGTGCTCGCTATTCATCAAACCATTTACCGCACGGGTTCAGATGCACGTATGCTGCAACTGCTGCAAGAAGCAGTACGTCGTGGTAAAGAGGTACTGGCGGTTGTTGAGCTTAAAGCTCGTTTTGATGAAGAGGCCAATATTAATTGGGCAGAAGCTCTTGAGTCAGTAGGTGCACAAGTTGTATATGGTGTAGTAGGTTTAAAAACACACGCCAAAATGCTGCTGGTAAAACGTCGTGAAGACCGCGTCATTAAACGTTATGGGCACGTTTCAACGGGTAATTACAATCCTAAAACAGCTAGACTATATACCGATGTTTGTATGCTGACGGCCGATAATATACTGACTCGTGAGATGGAGCATTTGTTTCGGCATCTTACCAGCCAAGTACCACTACCAAAAATGCAAAAAATTTTGGTGTCACCGTTTAATTTACAAAGCGCATTAGTCCGAAAAATTAACGCAGCAGGATTAGCCGCAAGTCGTGGTCAGCCAGCCCTTGTGATAGCAAAAATGAACGCATTAACAGATGAAGTGCTGGTACGCGCGATTATGCTGGCAGCGCAAAGCGGTGTAGATTTTGATCTAATTATACGTGGCGCGTGTATATTACCTATAGATTCAAACTTAAGCACTGCAAAAATCCGCGTACGCTCAATTGTAGGTCGGTTTTTAGAGCACTCTAGGGTATTTTATTTTGATGTGGGAGGCGTGCAGAAAATGTGGCTTTCCAGCGCTGATTGGATGAACCGCAACATGATGCGCCGAATAGAAATCGCTTGGCCTATTTTAGATAAATCCATGCAATTACGTGTGATTAAAGAAAACTTAAAGCCTTATATAGATGATACACAAGATGCTTGGGTGCTCGGTGTTGATGGAAATTACACGCCAGTTAAGCATGCTCATAGTCATGTAACAATCAATGACGATAATCAGGCGATTGAGACAAAAGCACCTCAATTAAAGAGTGCACAAACTCAATTAATGAAACTTTACAAAAGTCAAACTTGATGGCAGTAAAATTTGATGAGTAATCAACGTAAAAACTTAATTTTGTGGCGTCATGCAGAGGCGCAAGATTTACTGCTTGCAGGTGATGATTTTAGCCGTGCATTGACTGTCAAAGGTGAAAGCCGAGCTACTGTGATGGCTGGCTGGATTAAGCAACATTTGCCAGAAGATATTTGTATCGTTTCTAGCCCTGCAATGCGTGCACAACAAACAGTGCAGGCTCTAGGCTTGCCCTATAAAATTAACAAAAATTTATTGCCAGAAGCCAGTATTGACGACGTTTTACAGCTAGTTCAAGAAATTTTTCAGCAAGATAATTCGAATGTGATGTTGGTGGGACATCAACCTTGGGTCGGTCAAGTGATTGCTTATTTTTTACAAATTCAACCTGCTGGAATTATTGTTAAAAAAGGGGCAGTTTGGTGGTTGGAACAAAAAATATCAGCACAAAAAATAAAAGTACAAAAGCCATCATCAAAAAAAACATTCTACGAACTAGATACGCCAGATTATTTTGATGAACGCTTTAAGCTGGTATCAGTGCTAAGCCCAAGATTTATTTTAAAATAAACATTTGTTTTGTTAGTAAATAAATTCTCCAATAAAAAAGGGAGCCTGTTATCTCCCTTTTTACATGCTCTTAATTGATTAGCATCTTAGTGCTTATTAGGACGTCCCGTTTTAATCACAAGAATAGCAGTTAATATAGACTTAAACGTAGCATCACTCATGGCGGCTAGTAATTTAACACCTGCACGTAATAGCTCGCTTTTTTTGGTAGGTTGACCAAGTGTTAATAAGCGTGATTTCACCAAGGCAATTTGTGCGTATTCATCTTTGGGCATGGTAAAGATATCACGTCCCATTTTTGCTTTACGTAGCTTATCTTTGCTCTCTTTCGATACATCTTTGGTTGGGGCTTTAACAGAAACTTTCGCTTTTGTTGTTTGTTTATGTAAGACGTATGCCTCGTGCTGATTAGTATTTCAATGTTCACGCTTATATTGTAGCTCTAATTAACATGGCTTTCGCGAAGGAGTGTCGCTCATACTAGACACTTGAATAAATTTCTTTATTAATGATTAATAATTCAAAGTTATCTAGCTATCAGCTTGGCTCGCATGTGACGTCACGCTCGGCCTATCTTGAATTGACACTTTAAAATTCCAGTTGGTTTTTTGCCAAGCAATCACTTCTTCTTCTAACAAGTAACAGGTTTGTGGAAACTCACTTAACCAGGATTCTGGCATAGTTAAGTGGATAGTCTGTCCATCAATGCTCACTTTTAGATTTTTTAAATTGGGCATTTGTCTTGCGTGGCAAAATATAACTGCTAAACGCAAGCAGATGAGTTGCGCGACAAAACCACGATCAAAAAAATCAGCTTCTATCTTTTTTAGTTTGCCTTTATGCGCTAACACCAGCAGGCTTAAGCGATGTAATTCACTTTGGGCAAACCCCATAATTTCGGTGTTGTCGATAATGTAAGCACTGTGGCGATGAGATTCAGCGTGTGAAATTGCTTGGCCGATTTCGTGCAACTGTGCTGCCCAGTAAAGTTTACGCCTGAGTGAAATATACTGTCTATTTTCACTATTAAGGTTGTCACGAATATCGTCAAAAAAATCTAAGGCCACGGCCGCGACATTGTCTGCATGTGTTTTATCAATTGAAAAACGGCTAGCTAGCCTTTCTACGGAAGCATCACGTAAATCGGTCACATCAGAGGTGTTTTCTGCTGCCATATCATATAACAGGCCGTGGCGCAACGCACCTTTGGCAACAATCAGTTCTTCAATACCGAGCAAATCAAACACAGCTAATAAAATGCACAATCCCCCTGCGATCACAGCACGCCTATCGTCTTTTAATCCTGATAGTACGATATCGTCAGTATGCTTTGCGCGGATTAACTCATTACGTAACCAATCTAAGCCGCTACGTGTAATGCGGTCTGCCGGTAGATTATTTTCTCGTAAATTAGTATTTTGATTAGCGTAGCTGAGTATTTCTGCTACCGCGCCTACCGTGCCAGATGCGCCATAAGCAATATCCCATGCTTGATGCTGGTAAATATGTGCGACTGCATCTAAAAAAGATTCTGCGGCGACTTCACCGCGAATAAAAGCGCGTTCAGTAAGTTCGCCACCACTGAAGTATTTGAGTGACCAGGCCACAGAGCCTACACGTAATGAATCTGTACTGTGTACATCAAAATTTTGACCCAGAATAAATTCGGTAGAGCGTCCACCAATATCGAGTACCAAACGGCGTTCATCAGATTGCGGCAATAAGCGACTGACACCTTGGTAAATTAATCGCGCTTCTTCAACGCCAGAAATCACCTCGACGTCATAACCCAAAGCGATTTTAGCTTGGGCGATAAATTCATCACGATTACGTGCCTCACGTAATGTTTGTGTTGCTACGGCTCGCACATGCACAGGAAGAAAGCCTTTTAATCGCTCACCAAAACGCGCTAAGCATTTAAGCCCACGCGCAATCGCTTCTGGTTTTAAGTTACGATTTTCATCTAAATCGCCACCTTGACGCACCGTTTCTTTGAGATAATCAACACGCAAGATTTGACCGCTATCATAGCGACCAATTTCTAAGCGAAAGCTATTGGAGCCTAAATCAACTGCTGCGAGTAGGGTGTCAGCATTTATTGCATTTACTTTTTTCATGCCCTATTTATAGCATAAAAGCATAGCGTTATTATGACGAAAATATGATTATTATTTGATAATTTCATTATTTTTTAGCTTATTCGATCAGTTTGAGTGTTGCATAATCAATGAACGATTAGATATAAAAAGCAGTCTGCTCCTGGATGAACAGTATAAGTTTTAAAGGTAATAAATCGAATTTGCCTAGCAAGCTATGTATGGAGTGTGGTCGCACGATGACATGGCGAAAATCATGGGCTAAAAATTGGGATGAAGTGAAATACTGCTCTGCCGCTTGCCGTCAAAAGTCGAAAAAATAATAATTAATTTTTAGAAAAGTATTAGGATAAATCAATGGCTATCCGTAACCTTATTATCATTTTAGGTGATCAACTTAATTTAGACAATCCAGCATTAGAAAGCTTTGACAGTCATCAAGACAAAATTTTGATGGTTGAGGTGATGGATGAAGGTAACCATGTTTGGAGTCATAAAGCGCGCATTGCACTATTTTTATCTGCGATGCGTCACTTTGCGCAAAGTTTAACCGAACACGGTTTTTCGCCTATTTATTTACAGTTAAGCCAACTCAAATATACGAATTTGAGCGATGCTTGGACAGCTTATATTAAAGAGTTATCACCACAAAAAATTATTGTGTGTGAGCCAGGTGATTACCGTGTTTTAAAAATATTAGAATCCTGCGCCTTAGCCGCTAATACACCATTAAATGTGCGAGATGATACGCACTTTATGTGTAGCCAAGCCGATTTTAAGCATTGGGCGGCGGGCGGTAAGCAACTGCGTATGGAGTTTTTTTATCGTGTAATGCGCAAAAAACACCATGTACTCATGCAAAGTGATGCCTCAAAAAATGACCAGCCAATTGGCGGTAAATGGAACTTCGATGCAGAGAATCGTGGCACGTTTGGCAAGCAAGGCCCGCAAGATTTACCAGAAATACCAAGCTTTGCGATTGATGACATCACGCATGCCGTGTTTGCTGACGTTGAGCATTACTTTGCTGAACATCCTGGCACGTTGGTTAATTTCTGTTGGCCCGTTACACGCCCGCAGGCATTAAAGTTTTTAGATGATTTTATTGAAAAACGTTTGTCAGGTTTTGGGCAATATCAAGATGCGATGTGGCAAGATAGCAGTAAACCAACGGCATTTTTGTGGCATTCGTTATTAGCTTCATCACTCAATTTAAAGTTACTTAATCCACGCGTAGTCATTGCTTCAGCAGAGTTAGCCTATAAAAATCACAAAGTATCTCTAGCCAGTGTTGAAGGTTTTATCAGGCAGATTTTAGGTTGGCGTGAATTTATTCGCGGTATGTATTGGTTAGATATGCCGAAAATGGCGACAGCTAATTACTATCAGCATGAGCGCAAATTACCAGATTGGTACTGGACAGGTAATACACAGATGAATTGCCTACGCCAAACGATTAAGCAAACCTTGGCCTATGGCTATGCACATCATATTCAGCGCTTAATGATTACTGGCATGTTTGGTGTATTAGCCGAGCTTAATCCACGTGAAGTTGAAGCGTGGTATTTAGCCGTGTATGTGGATGCGGTGGAATGGGTTGAATTACCTAACGTTGCAGGCATGGCTTTATATGCTAATGGCGGACGCTTTACCAGTAAGCCCTATGTGGCAAGTGGCTCATATATTAAGCGCATGAGCAACTATTGTAATGGCTGCAAATATAAGCCTGAAGTAAAAACAGGTGAAGATGCTTGCCCTTACACTACTTTATATTGGCATTTTTTAATTAAACATTACGATGAGTTTGCCCATAACCCAAGAACTGCCTTGATGGTCAAGCATGTAGAGCGTTTTAGTGCAGAAGACAAAGAGGTTATTAACTCAACTGCGAATGATAGGTTAGATAATCTGCAAAATCTTTAGCTACTTTGGTACTTAAATAAAGCGGCTAAAAATTAATTATTTAAAGTGCCCACGGATTTAGACTTTTAATCGTTTAAAAGATATATCAATGATTTACATTGGTAACCGCTATTATCATATATTGAAGAGCATATAACTAATAGAGACCTTTGCACGAGATAGAACTTTACCATTAAATTTGTATGCAATGAGATAATAGAGACTGTGTAATTTAGCTGAGAACCACCATCATGGCTTGGAAGAACCTAAAGCAAAAGAGTCTAGCCGACGCATTGATTGTAGAACATGCGGCACCCACCGAACTCGATGATGTGCATGCGCTATTGAACTGGTCAAAGCTTGAAGCGCACTTGATGAGCATTCACAATAAAATCGCTGGCGAAAAGGCTTGGCCGCCACTAATGATGTTCAAGGCGTTACTGCTGCAGTCATGGTACCAGTTCTCCG
>JACMMS010000055.1 GCA_014378915.1 Methylophilaceae bacterium | reverse complement strand
GTAGGTAAAAGCAGGGGAACGGAATGAAATCGTTTTGTTATTGGCATAAGTTTGCCAAAAAAGACGAGGTTTTAAGAGAAAACCACTCAGGAATGAGTGAGATTTAAATTAAAAAATGGAAATTGACCTAAGCACGGGGGGTTGACTGGCTCGTGCAAAGGTCTCTTATTAAATAAAATCAAATATCTATGAAATTACATCTAACTACAACTACTGATAAGCAGCTTTTTACTGGGTATGGTTTTGAAGGTGACTTGGGCTGGGTGGAAGTCAATAAAAAACGCTATGCACGTAGTTTAATCGTCTTACCTGGCGAACTCATTACTGATTGGCAAGTAGCTGATTTTAATAACTTAAATGAGGCTTCGTTTGATTTTATAGCAAAACTTAACACTGCTCAATTTAAATTAGAAGTCGTATTACTGGGCACAGGTCAAGCGCACCAATTTGCACACCCGCGTTTAAGTCGCTGCTTAACAGATGTAGGCATTAGCGTGGAGTACATGACAACAGATGCGGCATGCAGAACATACAATTTTTTAATGGCTGAAGGTCGCGCTGTTGCAGCGGCTCTAATTGTTTAATTAAAACAACCACCCCTAGCTACTCTTTAAGTACCATGTCGATGCACATCACTGCAGCTAATATCAACTTTTTTAAGCCACTATTTGCGGGCACTTCACGGTTCACATCTAGTACGTAGTTATCTGCAGAAGTAAATAACTCCTTGCCGACACCAGCCCATTTCTTTGTCACATGCGGATGCTCAGTATTGCTTGATGGAAATTTAAAATCCCAACCAGTCAATTTGCCTTGCAGCATTGAAACTTCTGCCTGATTTTTGTCGAGCACCGTAGACTTTCCACCGATTGAAAAAAACTTTTGCGAAAATGTACCTATCACTTGAGTTTCCGCATCGATTATCGTTACCGTTGAGTTGTTCAGTGAGATGCCTCGCGATACTTCAACGACTAACTTTCCACTCATATCGCGAATCAACGCACTAAAAGGTGTCATGCGCTTATTGTCAGTGAAACGCAGTATTTTAGTAAAAAAGCCTAAATTTCTTCACGACATTCCAACAGTTTCTGGCCAGATTCCAAATCATAAATATCATAATGATTAGCCGCTTTAAATAGCCCAAATTGTTCTTTTACTAAAAATTGATTGACTAGGTTACAGTTCACTGCACGTCCTTATTAAATAAAAGGGCGAGTAAATACCCACCCTTTTATTTCATTGTATGCTACTGCAGGTTTAGGTTACAAACCCTTACGCGAAAGCGTTAGCGTGGCATTTGTGCCGCCGAAACCAAAGCTGTTAGATAGTGCAGTTTGAATATTAACGTTATCAATACGATTTTGCACAATTGGCAAGCCTTCTGCCGCTGGGTCTAAGGTTTCAATATTGGCAGAGGCTGCAATGAAGTTATTTTCCATCATAATCAACGTATAAATCGCTTCGTTCACACCTGCAGCGCCCAATGCATGGCCTGATAATGATTTAGTGGAAGCAATAGCAGGCACGGTGCCATAAGCCCCCTGGCCATTAGTATTTAGGCCAAATACCTCACGAATAGCCTCTAATTCCTTAGTATCACCCACTGGTGTACTAGTGCCGTGTGTATTGATGTAATCAATTTTACCAATACCTTCTAAGGCAAGTTTCATACAGCGCACAGCACCCTCGCCACTTGGTGCTACCATATCGTAACCATCTGAGGTTGCACCATAGCCAACCACTTCCGCGTAAATTTTTGCACCACGCGCTACAGCGTGTTCATACTCTTCTAGTACCACAATACCGCCACCGCCAGAAATAACAAATCCATCGCGATTGGCATCATATGTGCGGGAAGCCTTGTCTGGTCTGTCGTTATATTTGCTACTTAACGCACCCATTCCATCAAACAAATAAGATAAGCTCCAATGTTCTTCTTCACCGCCACCAGCAAATATAATATCTTGTTTGCCAAGTTGAATTTGTTCAACACCTGCACCGATACAATGTGCACTAGTCGAGCATGCTGAACTAATACCATAATTTACACCTTTAATTTCAGCACCGGTGGCCAAACATGCAACAATGCCACTGCACATGGCTTTTGTCACCATATAAGGCCCTACGCGACGTATGCCTTTATCAGCAAAAATTTTATTACTTTCTTCAATAGCTTCAGTTGATGGTCCGCCTGCACCCACAATTAAACCTGTACGAACATTCGAAACTAAGTCTTTAGGTAAATTAGCATCGGCAATCGCTTCTTGCATAGCAATCCAAGCGTAAGCGTGACCTTTAGCCATAAAACGTAATAACTTACGGTCAATTTTGGCATCAATATCAAGATTTTTAATTGATCCAGCCACATGAGAGCGCATACCGCGATCAGCATATTCTTGTTGAAAAGTAATGCCAGATCGACCTTCATAAAGGCTATCTTTTACTTCTTGCTTATTGTTGCCAAGGCTAGAAACAATTCCTAAACCTGTAATGACTACACGACGTAACATAATCGTGCCCTCCTTAATTGATTGATTAATTTAGCTATTATTGTGATTAATTTTATAGCGCTTGAAGAAATAGTATTAAAGTATGAATAGCTTAGTTTTAATTTAATTTAATTTGAGCAATTAAAAATTATCTGTACGCGTGAATAAACCAACACGTAAATCTTTAGCTGCATAAATTTCGCGTCCATCTAGTTCCATCGTTGCATCAGCGATACCCATCACTAATTTTCTCATCATGACACGCTTTAAATCAATTTTATAAGTCACCAACTTACCTGTTGGCAAGACTTGTCCACTAAATTTAACCTCTCCACAGCCCAAAGCACGACCGCGACCTGGTCCGCCCATCCAGCCCAAAAAGAAGCCGACCAACTGCCACATCGCATCGAGACCTAGACAACCAGGCATAACAGGATCACCCTTAAAATGGCAATCGAAGAACCACAGGTCAGACCTTACATCTAGCTCAGCAACAATTTGGCCATGACCGTACTTACCACCATTTTCAGTAATCGAAATAATACGATTAATCATTAACATAGGTGGTAAAGGCAATTGAGCATTACCTGCACCAAACATTTCTCCACGCCCGCAACTTAATAATTCTTCATACGTGAAACTGTTTTGTTTTTGCATTGTTATTTTAATGTATAAAAATTGAACAGACTCTATTTTCGCTGGAAAAGACATTTTGCGAAAGCCCTATTATGCATTCCATCGATATTTCAGATAAGTTGATTATTAAGATGATTATTAAATAGTGGTTGTGTAGTTAAATGTAGGCGTTTATAAAATACTAACTTACTTTAATCAAAAAAATATTTAATTAGCAGGGGTATACAGATCTGTTTACCCCCAATTAAAATTAGTTTATAGTGATGCGGTAATGTAACAAAATGTTTCATATTAGTTACACAGTCGTTTGAAAAAATTATTACCAAATTAAATAACATAGGATATTTCAATGAGTGACCGTCAATTAGCCGACTGGCGCAACCATGCACTGGCGTTAGAAACCGAAGTCAATAAGGTTGTAGTGGGGCAACAAAAGCCAATACGCTTGATTACTACTGCAATTTTTGCGCGCGGTCACGTACTGCTTGAAGGTGATGTGGGCGTTGGTAAAACAACCCTACTCCGCGCTTTTACTCGCGGCATTGGCGGCGGGTATCAACGTATTGAGGGTACGATTGATTTAATGCCTAACGATTTGGTTTACCATACGTATCTTGGTGAAGATGGTAAACCACATGTGAGTGCTGGCCCATTGCTGATGAGCGGAGAAAATTTATCAGTATTCTTTTTTAACGAAATTAACCGCGCGCGCCCACAAGTCCATTCTTTACTATTACGCGTGATGGCTGAACGTACCTTAACTGCATTTAATAAAGAACATTATTTTCCACACATGATTGTGTTTGCTGACCGTAACCAAGTGGAAAAAGAGGAAACGTTTGAAATCCCATCTGCTGCACGTGACCGTTTTATGATGGAAATCCCAATTGTTGTACCTAACGATGATGCCATCATGCAATCACTAGTATTTGATACCAAATTCCATAATGTGGATGCCCTAGTTGATATGGTCAATAAAGATGTGCTGGAATTTAATCAGCTAAATGAGTTTTCTAGCGAGGTACAACAAAGTGTCACAGCAAGTGAAACTTTACAAAAATATGCGCTTAACCTATGGAAAGCAACGAAAGTACCTACCGATTACGGCGTTAAAGTTTCTGGTGTTGATATGAATCGACTTGTACTTGCTGGCGCCAGCCCGCGCGGCATGAGCATGATGTTGCGTGCAGCTCGTGTGAATGCTTGGTTAAATGAGCGCACTGCCGTATTACCAGATGATATTCATGCTGTGCTTCATGAAACACTCGCTCACAGATTGGTATTTAGCCCGGTTTATGAAATGCGACGCACTGAAATTGCACGCGAAATGTTAGCAGGTATTGTCAATGCAGTTGCTGCGCCTTAGTTTGGTATGCGGTCAACCAAAACTCTGCATACTCAACAAATATGGTTAAGTAAATGAGCGATCAACCCTACATCAAAGAGTTTAATTACCACATCGGCTGGCGTAATCGTGGTCGCCATCCAGGCCGCCATGCAAGCACCGAGCGTGGTATGGGGATGGAGTTTCGTGGACATACCACACTGCTGTCATACCCAGACCCGCGCCGCATTGATATACGCCAAACTATACGCGACCCAATGGAGCAAGTGTATGTACGCCTTTTTAACCAAAAAAGTGCAACACCTGTTTTTGTAATTTGTGATTTATCAGGAAGTATGAATTACGGCAGTAAGGAGCGAAAAATACGTAAAGCGGCGAGTATAGCAGAATCGATTGCGAAATCTGCTAGCCGTAATCATGATCCATTTGGATTTATAGGTTTTGATAATATTGTGCGTGAAGATTGGATCAGTACGGCCTCGTTCAAGTCGCAACGTGCGATTGAAATGGCTGAAAGACTCAAAGAATATCATCCAGAACCCGTTGCAGGTGAAGGTATTCTAGACGTATGGCGCTTTTTACCGCGTGAACGTTCACTGGTTTTTTTAATTTCTGACTTCCACATGCCACTGGCTCAACTAGAGGAATCGCTTTCCAATTTACTACGTCACCACATTGTGCCAGTGGTGTTATGGGATGCTTCAGAATATAAAAACTTACCAGAATTTGGCATTACCTCAGTCACAGACCCCGAAACCGGCGGTAAGCGTACATTATTTTTACGTAAAGAATTACGCGCCAAAATTGTGAATTCATTTGAGGCGCGTCGCGAAGCTATTTATCAACTATTTATGCAGTTTGATATGCCTCCATTCCATGTAGAGGGAGACTTTGATGCTGATATGTTGACTGAATATTTCCACCAATTCGTAGCGGCTTAAAGCAATAGCGGAATAATACAACCAATAATTTAATGAAAATAAAATAATGAAACTTAATTTTATAAAAAAATTAATTGCAATGTTAACCTTAATGTTAGCGACGTTAGTTTTAACGCTACCTGCAATTGCACTAGAAATTCCAGATATTCCAGATGCAAAAGATGGTGTGGTGACATTCAAAAGTATAGAACCTGATCATCGTGTTGGTTATACCGTGGGCGATATTTTAACGCGTACCTTATTTTTAGAGGTTAAAAAACCTTTTATACTTATAGAGGAATCACTACCAATTGTTGGCTATGAAAAACGCTATAAAGGTCAGATTACTGGCATTGAGCTAAGATCAATCACACATGAAAAAGATGAGCATAGTGCTTTTGTAATTCATAAAATAAAAGTCAGCTACCAAATATTTACCAATAGTGTAGTGGCAAAGCCTGCGATATTACCTGCAGAGTTTTTAAGACTTATTAATGTGAATAGCCATGGTAAAGATGTCGTGCGTTACCGCATACCAAGTTATGAGATTGCTATTTCACCGCTTTCAATTTTTGGTGCGGTTAAAATTGAAGCCGATATGAGTGACTTCAGAGGCCCATTGCTACTCAACGCACACGATGAAACACAGCAACTAAAAGTTGCACTTGTTATTTTAGGCTTAAGTTTATTAGGCTTGCTTTATATTGTGGGCACACACGCTTGGCTACCGCGTATGGGTGGTCCATTTGCTAGAGCATTTAAGTCATTACGCAAACTACCTAGTACCCAACAAGGTTTGCAACTGGCGGTTTCTCAAGTACACAAAGCAATCAACACGACTTCTGGACAAAGTGTATTTGGCGATACTATCGATTTATTTTTAGCCAAAAAGCCTAGTTTTTCTGGACTAAAAATAGAATTAGAACAATTTTTTGGTTTATCGCGCCAAGTATTTTTTGAGTCAAGTGCAGCACACTCAATTCAAGGTGACCCACTCAAATGGCTACAAAGTTTCGCAAAACGTTGCCGAGATTGCGAACGTGGGTTAACACCTGAAGCATTAAATACCAATAAAGCGAAGGCTTAGTCAAATGAGCTTTTCGCAACCTTGGATTTTATGGCTGTTACCACTCGCATTTTTACCGCTAGTGTTTATGCGTGCTCACGCAAAAAGCTATTCTTGGTTAAATATGTTACCTGCAGATCCACTATCTGATCTTATAGGATTGCTATTAAAAGTAATAGCGGTACTGACGTTACTGTTTGCAATTATTGGGCTAGCAGCACCACATACTAATGAGCAGAAAGTTGAGCGAATTGGTGTTGGCGCGCAAATCGGCTTTGTATTGGATAGAAGCGCGAGTATGGATGATCCATTTTCTGGAAGTCCAGATACAAGTGGGAAAGATAATACGGTGGGTGAAACAAAATCAGTTGCAGCAAGCCGATTAATTGTTAACTTTGTTCAATCACGCCAAAATGACATGATGGGCATGATTACTTTTAGTAACTCCGCCATGTACGTACTACCGCTAACAGAGAACAAAACTGCCATTGTAGCCGCAGTCAAAGCAACTGCGGGTAATGCGCTTTTTCAAACCAACATCGGCAGCGGCTTAACCAGTGTAGCCGGCTTGTTTGATAAAGTGCCTGACTCTGGCTCACGTGCAGTTGTTCTACTTACAGATGGTGGCGGTCGTATTGATGCCAATGTGCAGCAAAAAATAAAAGATTGGTTTGATCGCATGCATCTAAGTTTATATTGGATTGTATTGCGTCAGCCTGGTGGTCTCAGTATTTTTGATGAAAAATATGTACCCAAAGAAGATGATCCTTTGCCGCCACAAATTGAACTTAACGAATTTTTCAAAACACTGAGAACGCCTTTTAAAGCTTATGAAGCTGATGATCCTAAATCGTTAGAGTCCGCTATAGAAGATATTAATCGCAAGGAAAAAAAACCAATTAAATATCTTGAAAAAATCCCAGGACGCGATTATTCAAACCTATTCTTTAGCCTTGCAGCACTAATGATTGCTTTATTGCTAGGCGTAAAATATTTAGAGGTCAAAACATGGAACTAGCATTATCAAGTTACACCGCTGCAGTAAGTAAATTTTTTACTGTCAAAAAAATAACATGGCTACTGATTATTATCGCTATTTTATCTACAATACTCATTGTGTTGAGTTACAACAGGATTCGCCAAGTCGAAGCATTCAATAATGCAGTTAAAACAGGTAAGAACCCAGAGACAGACAAACAAACGTTTGAAGCAAAATTCGCTACTGCATTATGGTTAGCTAAAAAAGAGCGCTACAAAGAAGCTACTTTGTTATTTACCGCAGCTTTACCTTTAGGAAACGACGACCAAAAATCAGCAGTGCAATACAACCTAGGTAATATGTTTTTTATCAAAGGCCTTAAGCTCAACGGCCAGAATATGACGGTTCGTAATGAGACTGAATACTTAATGCAGCAAGCCGCAACTGCATATAAGCAATCAGTACGGCTAAGCAATAAGCATTGGGATGCTAAACATAACCTAGACCGTATTTTGATGATATTACCAGGTACACCAACACCTGGCGTTGGAGATTCCGATGATTCACCAGGGCTTATTATGGGTAATATTCCAGTTGGGCTACCTTAACAGTTAGGGTGAGCTCAGGCTAAGTGCCTACCTAAGTACCTACTAAGAAAAGCATGATGAAAAAAATCATTAATTACTTTAGACATAGACGCGATGTTAGTTTGCTAGCTACGGCATTGCTGCTGCTAGTTATTGCGTTGTTTAACCCAAGCATTCCACTAAAGCGGAATATTTACAGCTATATTCTAGTGGTCGATATTTCACAAAGCATGAACGTGATTGATACCTTACTTAATGGAAAACCTACTTCTCGCATCGCCTATACGCAAAATATGCTGCACCGTATTATTGGTGAAATGCCGTGTGGCACCAATGTCAGTATTGGTATTTTTGCAGGTGTGAGTATTTCTGCTATGTATACACCCATTGAGGTTTGCGATAACTTTTCTGCCATTGAAGACACCATTGACCACTTAGACTGGCGCAACGCATGGTCGGGCAATACAAGGTTACGTGAAGGTGTTTTAACGCTTGCACGCGTTATACGTGGCTTTCCTGAGCCTGCACAAGTGGTGTACTTTACGGATGGCGAGGAAGCACCAAAGCTTCATGCTTTTAATACACGTGATTTAACGGGTTTTCAGGGTGCTGATGGCTGGTTATATGTCGGTATTGGTAGTGAAAAAGGTGCCGCTATTCCTAAATTAGATGATAAAAATCAATTGATTGGCTATTGGTCTAACGAAAGTTTTGCTTTGCAACCTGGTATTGCTCAAATTTCTGAGCAGAATTTAGGCACGCGAGATGACAACGTAGCGGGTGACACCAATGATCGTTTTATATCGAAACTAGATGAAACCTACTTGAAATCAATGACTAAAGAAATTGGTGCCGATTACATACGTGGGGATAACCTGCAAAACGTACTGGCTGCCATGAAAGCTCAAAAACCAGCACGACGTGATGTTGCACCATTTGGCATTAAATGGATACTCGCAACCCTTGCGTCCTTGCTATTTTTAGCAGCGTACATGCCTAAACATCCTGTAAAAGAGTTGACTGAAAGCTACAACGTTTGGCTTGCCAGAAGAAAAGCACGAAAACTACGGATAGATTAATATAAAATAATGCATCGCTTTGTGAGCCCACCAAAGCATCCAAACTTTTAATTTTCTTATCTCATCCATATTTGCGATATTTAGTAATAAAATGATAGGAGCTTTTTGCAAAAAAATCCTGGAATCCATACTTTTATTTTTTCCCAAGCGATTAACTTGCTTAATAGTCGAGCTTTAGGCTGCACAATAGTCTCCTCAGCTTCATGTAAGTGATGAACCAGCATAATAGTTAAATAAGCGCTTACCGCCAATACTTGTTAATGCCAACTCGCCTTTATTATCTACTTGAATGTATTGCCAAGCGCTTGGTAATTGCCTCAATGCATCTCTAAGCACATAGAACATAGTTGCAAAAGTAATCAATGCGCCCCATATTATACTTAGTAAAATTTCAATATGTATGAAGATAAAGCTCAATATACTGAGTACGCCTATTAAAATGAGGCTATAAATGTATAAGTAAGAAGGTTTTAAGCTAAAACTAATGGGTTGCATCACGTGTTCACTTCATCATTAAATTAAAGTATTTGTTATATTTAAAGAGCAAAAAATGACCGAACAAAATTTAACAAACAGCACTGACACCGATACTACAGATTGGCTTGCATATCTTGCCACACAAGGAGCAGTCATACAAAATGATGCGGTCATTTCATTTGGTGATTCTCAAACAGAGTTAGCTAGCATCAATAACGGCTCTATTATCTGCGATTTATCTCATTTAGGATTGTTAGAAGTTGATGGTGTCGATGCCATCACATTTTTACAAGGTCAGGTAACTAACGATGTAAATCTGCTAGATGGCAATAGAAGCCATTACACAGGTTATTGCAACCCTAAAGGGCGCTTACTCGCATTATTCTTGGCTTTTAGCCACTATAATCACCTACATCTACAATTTAATCGCGAATTAGTTGCACCAATCATGAAGCGTTTAAAGATGTATGTCATGCGTTCAAAAGTTGAGATTAAAGATGCTTCTGCTAGTATCATTAAAATAGGTTTAAGTTCGGAAAATGCAGTTTTTTTGCTAGAAAGCTTATTTAGTCAGATACCGAAAAGTCCATATGAATTAGTCAGTTTAACTAATGGTGCCCTGATTTGCTTACCTAGTGGCAATAAAATCAAACCTCGTTACGAAATATTCACTAGCGCAGAACATGCCCCAGCCATTTGGAATACGCTTAAACAACATTGCACGCCAGTTGGCTTAGGTTGCTGGGAGGTGCTGGAAATTGAAGCAGGCATCCCTGATGTAACGCCAAAGACTCAACAAGAGTTTGTACCACAAATGCTTAACTTGGACTTAATGAATGCTATTAACTTTAAGAAAGGTTGCTATACAGGTCAAGAAATTGTGGCTCGCACACATTATTTAGGCAAAGTTAAGCGCAGAACCCTACGCGCTGAAATTAATGCAGATGTAGTACCTGAAGTTGGTGATGATGTTTTAAACAGTGCTCAAGAAGCAGTAGGGAAAGTTGTAAGGTGTGCTTTAAAACAGCACGGTAAAATAAGTTTGCTGTTAGAACTTAGGCTAGACAATTTAGATTCAGCACAGTTGGATGGCGCTAGGCTCACATTAAACGGATTCAAGATACACTTGTTAGATGAAAACTCCGCTTTACTTTCAATGAGCGCTAGCTAGTCCCTCGATAAAAAGTTGTTATGGGTGTGTCGCTGGGTTCGAGGCACGACTCTTACTTGATTGAGTAAGAGGCTCTAGATTTTTAGACATGCTCAAGTCAGGCTTTGCCGTAGCATTATCTAATTGGTCAGCGGCGGCGCTGATAGGTTCTGAGGTTTTTACTGTGCTGTTATGTATGATTTCTGGTGCTAAAATCTGATAAAACACTTCATCCTGCTTAATCATTCCCAGTTCACTGCGTGCTCGCTCTTCAATTGCAGCGTTACCTTGTTTAAGGTCATGCACTTCAGCATCTAAAGTGTCATTACGTTGTTTCAACTCGATATTTTTATCTTTTTGCTGCGTAATTTTTTGATTTAAATCCCAAACACGCAACCAGCTACCCTTACCTAGCCACATTGGATACTGTAGCAAGGCAATAAGGATAACGAAGATGAGCGTAAGGGTTTTCAATGTAAGTGTTTACAAAGTTGGCGTTTTCAAGGTTCAATCGGCTAGTTTAAGCGTTTAATGGTTATTTAAATAACTGATAAAAAGCACTCAAACCAGCATAGCTAGTTGCATCGCCCAACTCTTCTTCAATGCGCAATAGTTGATTGTACTTAGCAACACGCTCAGAACGGCTTAATGAGCCAGTTTTGATTTGCAATGCGTTGGTTGCGACTGAAATATCTGCAATGGTTGTGTCTTCAGTTTCACCAGAGCGGTGAGAAATAACCGCTGTATAACCTGCACGCTTAGCAGTTTCAATCGTTTGGAAAGTCTCAGTTAATGTGCCAATTTGATTCACTTTAATCAAGACTGAGTTAGCTACTCCGCGTTGTATGCCTTCACGTAAAATTTTTGCGTTAGTCACAAATAAATCATCGCCCACTAGCTGGGTGGTTTTACCTAAACGGTCGGTATGGATTTTCCAGCCATCCCAATCGAATTCACTCATACCATCTTCAATACTGATGATAGGATATTTGTCACACCAAGTAGCTAAGTAATCACTGAATTGTGCAGAGCTTAGTTGCAAACCTTCTGAATCTAAATGGTATTTACCATCTTTGTAGAACTCAGTACTTGCACAATCTAACCCTAAATAAACATCGCGACCTGGCTCATAGCCTGCTTCTGATATGGCTTCCATAATTAATTGAATAGCCGCTTCATTACTGGGTAAATTAGGCGCAAAACCACCTTCATCACCCACTGTAGTAGCTAAACCTTTTTTATGTAATGTTTTCTTCAACGCATGAAATACTTCAGCACCGCAACGCATGGCTTCACGGAAGCTCGGGCGACCTGCTGGAATAATCATAAACTCTTGCATATCCACGCTGTTATCAGCATGAGCACCGCCGTTGATGATGTTCATCATCGGCGTAGGCAGTTGCATGGGGCCAGAACCCCCTAAATAGCGATATAAAGGTAAACCAGACTCATCAGCAGCTGCACGTGCACATGCCATTGATACAGCCAAAATTGCATTGGCTCCTAAGCGATCTTTGTTTTCTGTGCCATCTAACTCGATTAAGGTTTTATCAATAAAGCTTTGCTCTTCAGCATCTAGGCCAATAATCGCTTCGCAAATTTCAGTATTCACATGCTCAACAGCTTTTAATACGCCTTTGCCTAAATAACGCGTTTTATCACCGTCACGCAGCTCCATCGCTTCTTTACTGCCAGTAGAGGCACCAGAAGGCACTGCTGCACGACCAATAATACCACTTTCTAGTAATACATCAGCCTCTACAGTTGGGTTACCACGTGAATCAATAATCTCGCGGGCGATAATATCTACAATTGCGCTCATGTTATTTCCTCGACTTTATTAAAAAAATTAATATCTACATTAAAGGTTGTTTTAAAGACTATGTTCAATAAAACCAGCTTTTTTAACCACACGGTCTAAATCTAATAGTACGTGCAGTAAATCTTGCATCTTGTGCAAAGGCCAAGCATTGGGGCCATCCGATAGTGCTTTGGATGGATCTGGATGGGTTTCCATAAACAAACCAGCAATACCACTAGCTACCGCAGCTCGTGCCAATACTGGCACAAACTCACGCTGACCACCACTTTTATCACCCTGCCCACCTGGCTGTTGAACTGAATGTGTCGCATCAAAAACGACTGGGCAATTGGTCTCACGCATAATGGATAAGCCACGCATATCAGACACCAGAGTATTATAGCCAAACGAAGCCCCACGTTCACAGACCATAATAGTATCTGCACCACCATTCGCCTCTTTAGCTTTTTGAACCACTTGACGCATATCACCAGGTGCTAAGAATTGACCTTTTTTAATATTGACTGGTTTACCGCAAGTTGCAACAGCCGTAATGAAGTCTGTTTGGCGACACAAAAAAGCGGGGGTTTGTAACACATCAACCACTGAAGCCACTTCTGTCACCTGCTCTTCAGTATGGACGTCGGTCAAGATTGGCACACCAATTTGACGGCGTACTTCATCAAGAATTTTCAAGCCTTCAGAAATACCAAAACCACGGAAGGTTTTATTAGAGCTACGATTCGCTTTATCATATGATGATTTATAAATGAAGTTAATACCAACTGCAGCCGCAATCTCTTTCAATTGTCCAGCAGTTTCAATCGCCATTTGCGCAGATTCGATGACACATGGTCCAGCAATTAAAAAAATTGGATGCTCAATACCCACATCAAAGTTACATAGTTTCATTGATCAACCTTTAAGTCTTAATTATATCTAAAACGTACTGTTTAAGGCGTTTTACGTTGCTGCTTGATGGTTTAAGGCAGCTTGTATATATGCTGTAAATAGCGGGTGCCCTGTACGTGGATTAGACGTAAACTCTGGGTGAAATTGACATGCCACAAACCACGGGTGTACATTTTGTGGCAATTCAATCATCTCACATAGATTTTCAATAGGTGTGCGCGCTGAAATCACTAAGCCAGCAGCCTCTAACTGCGCCACATAATTATTATTCACTTCGTAGCGATGGCGATGACGCTCATTCACTTGTGCTCCGTAAATTCCAGCCGCCATTGTGTTAGGTACAATTGGGCAAGCCTGGGCACCAAGGCGCATTGTGCCGCCTAGGTCTGAGTTTTCATTACGTATTTCTACACTACCATCTGGGGCTTGCCATTCTGTAATCAAACCAACCACTTGATGCGGGCTTTGTGGGTTAAATTCGGTACTATTAGCATCTGCTAGCTTTGCTTGATTACGTGAAAACTCAATCACCGCTAACTGCATGCCTAAGCAAATGCCAAGATACGGCACTTTTTGCTCACGCGCAAAACGAATGGCAGCGATTTTACCTTCTGTACCGCGTACACCAAAACCGCCAGGTACTAAAATAGCATCCATAGCTTTAAGTGCATCTGTGCCATTTTTTTCAATTTCTTCAGAATCCATATAGTGAATTTTCACTTTAGACTCAGTATGAATACCAGCGTGTATTAAAGACTCTGTTAAAGATTTATAAGATTCAGTTAGATCAACATATTTACCTACAAATGCAATATTAACCAAATGCTTTGGATTAGCCAGCGCATCTACAATATTTTTCCACGCTGTTAAATCGGCTGCCTTTGCTAGAATATCTAATTTATGGCAAACAATTTCATCCAACATTTGATCATGCAACAAGCTTGGGATTGCATAAATTGAATCTGCATCGATGGCTGAAATAACGGCTTCTGAAGCTACGTTGGTGAACAAGGCGATTTTTCTGCGCTCATCATCTGGAATATTGCGGTCTGCACGGCAGAGCAAAATATCTGGTTGTATACCAATTTCACGTAACTCTTTTACAGAGTGTTGTGTAGGTTTGGTTTTTAATTCGCCCGCTGCGGCTATCCAAGGCAATAACGTTAAATGGATATAACAGGCATTGGTTTTACCCTCCTCAAAACCCATTTGGCGAATAGCTTCAAGAAACGGCAATGATTCAATATCACCCACTGTGCCACCCACTTCAACAATGGCAACGTCAGCACCTTCGGCCCCACGTTTTACATGCGCTTTAATTTCATCGGTAATGTGTGGAATCACTTGTACAGTTTTGCCTAAGTACTCACCTCGACGTTCTTTTTTAATGACTGTTTCGTAAATTTGACCTGTGGTGAAATTGTTGCGTTTAGCCATCCGCTGACTAATAAACCGCTCGTAATGGCCTAAATCCAAATCGGTTTCAGCACCATCATCGGTAACAAACACTTCACCGTGCTGGAATGGCGACATAGTGCCAGGATCAACGTTAATATAGGGGTCAAGCTTCAGCATGGTGACTTTAATACCACGTGATTCTAAGATTGCGCCAAGGCTGGCGGCGGCGATACCTTTACCAAGAGAAGAAACGACTCCGCCTGTTACGAATACATATTTGGTCATGGAAAAAGGCTTATTTTTTGTTGCAGACGGGAGTAGATTTTACCGCAAAACGAAGGTGTGACAAAACGTTATGGCAAAATAAAATGATTTACATGTGAGTTTAGTTTGATGGCGAAGCTTAGCACACGTCTAGGCTGGGCTACTTTTTGCGAAAACCAGAATATTTCCTAGATTAACACAGGCTATACAAAATAAATTATATGATGATCGCTTGCAGTGCTTCATCGGTATAAAAGTAGGTTTGGCAGTTGTTGCTTGCGGAATGATGTTTTGCGGGACATTAGGTAGATTGACTTCTAGGTGGTGACATATAGACTCAACTAATTGGCAACAGAACATTTTTCACTGCCTGGCCTGCTAATTTGTTGGTGGGTTTTTAACCCCGCGTTTTAATATCAAGTTGAATTATTGCAGCGCGTGCATCACAAGTGACCAACGCTACTTTATTATTTATAAGTGTGAAACCATGGTGTTTCCCCTATTGTTTGTTTTAAAAAAATTGATTACACATTTTTTTGCACAATGAAAATTATCTAAAATCATATAACTCCTTTTCTTAGTCACTTAGGTACTTTAGCTCCAGTCTTCAATACAAAAAATATTTGGCGCTATGTGTGTTGGCGAACCTTTATTTAAAAAAATACAGGTTAAGATTCATTTAGAAATGGTCAAGCAGACATTAGAGGATGCCATAAGCAAGTTGTTTTTCTGCTTTCATACTTGCAGACAGTAATGGCCAAATCTTCATTTCAACAAGCTCGCTTTTCTTCTTTATCTGAAAACCTTCAGCCACTCTTCAGCTGTCAATGCCAGCCTAGAAGTGGATCGGTGCTTTCGTGTATAAGTATAAAAATAAGGGCATATGCCGCGTTTTTCCGAATGATGTGTTGCCGGGCATTAGACAGATTGACGTCTACGTGGGGATATCTAGACTGATTTAATTAGCAACAGAACATTTTGTACCGCTGAGGCTGCTAGTTTGTAGGTGGGGGTTTAACCCCACGTGTTAGTGCTAGGTTGAATCATTGTAACTCGTGGCTTCCAAGTGACCCACTCTACTTAACTAAAACCGTGGAACATCTCCTATTGTTATTGGCTAGGCTTTGAGGAGGTTTTATTTTTCAACTGGTTATTTGAGGAAAATTAATCCCTTAATTAGGATGGCTATTTTGCGATAGGCACATATCACATGCGGTTTTGGTTGAGTCTTTGGATTGTAACTTTTATCATGGTGCGACGGGCCTTTCAGTCAAGAAGAAATGGGATCCAAAATCCGCTTCTCTTGCTTGCTTCAATAGGCTCTGACGCGAGACAAGCGAAACCTGCACTTGAAGCAAAAGGATTTGAATGTCACTGGGCAGCAGACAGGACATTTTCAGGTTCAGAAGGGCGCCATGACTTCCTCTACCGTGACTTAGAAAAAATGATAGGAGTTCTGGTGTCTAGACGGTGGCAGCTTCCTCTTATTCATAAAGATTTTGCGGTGTCAGACACTAAATTCGGAATAAGTCTTACAGGACTATAAAGTTAATGCCTACTTTTTACAGGCAATATCACTGGCTAATCCATCCTACTATATCAAAAGTTAAATAGTTAATGGATTTGGACAAAATAGCTTTTACTGGAATTGTCGTTATTTTATCTTCGCTTATTTTGATAAGTTTTCTGACTTATTGGAAACTTAGTATAAGTAAAATCTTATCTTTATTACAAATCAATGGGGGATTACCGATTGATACGTAGGATGCACGCCTCGTGCAGAATAAATCTTGGGGGCTTAATTTAGATTTGTTTAAGCCTAGGCATCTTGCTTTAGTGACGGGGCGTCGCTCCTACAGTTGGCAAGATTTAGGTAGGAAAAATGATTTATCTTGCACATCAACTTAACCAATTACTTCAATACAGGTGTGCAAGATCAACACTTACCCACACTACATTGCTAATACGCTAAAACTATCTATTTGTTACTTGCCCAAACTCCATAACCTTTAAATTTCTCCTGCACATCTATCATTTCTTGATGGCTTAAAATATAAGGCTGTCCTACTTGCAATGCGCGCAGATATTGCTCGCATAGGGTTTCTACTTCCTGAGTAATATAAAACGCTTTTTCTAGCGTTTCACCCACTGTAATCATGCCGTGATTCGCAAGCAGGCAGGCTTTACGATTCTGCAAGGCGAGCAAAGCATGATCAGATAACTGCTGACTGCCGAACAAAGCATAAGGCGCACAGCGAATGCTATCGCCACCCGCCAATGCAATCATATAGTGGAAAGCTGGTATATCAAGTCTTAGCGTGCTCAACGTTGTTGCAAACATACTGTGGGTATGAACCACTGCGTTAACTTCTGGTTTATTTTTTAGAATATCTAAGTGAAAGCGCCATTCGCTAGAAGGTTGCCTTAACCCTATTGCCTTCCCTGAAAAATCCATCCACACCATATCAGCTGGTAACATTTTATCTACCGCGATGCCTGATGGAGTGATTAGAAAGCCATCTTCAGCTCTAATACTGGCATTGCCTGATGTACCTTTATTTAAGCCTAGTTTGGCCAGGGTTTGGCAGGTTTTTAAAAGTTGTTCACTTAATATTGATTGAGTTGGATTAGTCATTATTTTTTGGTAATATTTTTTACTATCTGTCATTCCCACCTACCAATTTGCTGTGTGGTTAAGCACTTAGCAAATCGGAGTACGTTTGTGGGGCGAAGGCGGGAATCCATTTTAAAATCGTTAAAAATCTCAAAGCAAGTTCAAAGTCAAGTCGGATTAATGTCGCGTGAATGGCGGGAGGAAGAGATTCTAACTAGAAAATTTTAAATTTATCAGCTCACTTGGGGCATATATTCCATGCTGAATAATAATCCCTGTGACCAAGCGCGCTGGTGTTACATCAAACGCAGGGTTAGCCACTTGCGTTTTTACTGTTAAATTATCAGGCGGCAAAATATTGATTTCAGCAATTTCACCACTCGCCAACTTGCCAGTCATGTATGTCACCTCATGTGCGCTACGCTCTTCAATTTCAATTTCTTTTAAGCCGTCTTGAATGGTCCAGTCTATGGTGGGTGATGGCACTGCTGCGTAAAACGGTATGTTGTTATCGAACGCTGCTAACGCTTTTAAATAGGTGCCAATTTTATTACATACATCGCCAGTACTGGTCACGCGGTCTGCACCGACTAAGACCATATCAACCGAGCCATGTTGCATTAAATGCCCACCAGCATTATCACTAATGACAGTATGCGGCACGCCATGTTGCGCTAGCTCCCACGCCGTGAGCGCAACACCTTGGTTACGCGGGCGTGTTTCATCCACCCATACATGCACGGATATGCCAGCATCATGTGCAGCATAAATTGGCGCTAAGGCTGTACCAAAATCTACTGTGGCCAGCCAACCTGCATTACAGTGCGTCAATATATTTAAGGGCTTGCTATTGAGGGAATTACAAGTACTGACTAAATATTTACCAGCCAGTATTTTTATCAACGCTAAACCATGCTGACCAATCGCCTGATTTTGCTTAACATCCTCCTCACAAATGGCAGCCGCTTCTTTCCATGCCGCCATATTGCGTTTAATTAATGGTAAGTCTAATAATGTAGATAGCATGCGGTTGACTGCCCATTGCAAATTGACGGCTGTTGGGCGGCTGTTGATTAGATCATTGCCAGCTTGTTGTAAATAAACATTACTTTGTGCGTCATTTTCACTGATATCTACACTACTTGCTAAAGCTAATCCATAAGCTGCGGCAGCGCCTATAAGTGGCGCACCACGGACTTGCATGGTCTTAATTGCCCTAATCATTTCTTGGAGCGTATGAATTTCGGCAATACAAAATTGATGTGGCAATAAAGTTTGGTCAATAATATGCACCGATTTAAGGCGAGTGTTAGGCCAGATTGTTCTGTAATTTTGATTTTGCACTTGCATACACTAAAGTCTTTAAAAAGTAATGTGAAGATTTTAATTTATTCATCATTTTTTGTTGAAATTTGTAAAAAATATCTTGCATTTTCAAGATAGTTTCTACAGTTTTAAATTAGTTCAATTTAAAGCTAATTCTTACCCACAAAAACTGTGGATAACTTTGTGAATTGTTGTGACTTAAAAACGTAACATACCAATTTTAAAGGTTTTTTTTAAAACGCTTAATTTTTAACCTAATTTTAAATATATATAAATCAATGGGTTATCTGATGGGTATTGATTTATAACGTTTTTTTACTCAAGTTAAAGTAACACATGAGGTGGTGTGTATAAATCAGTTAATTGTGGTATCAATTTAGGTAGTATATCAAGTGCATTCTTAGTAGTAATATCAGATACTTGCGCTAATTTCAAGCCTCTTAAATCAGCTAAAACTTGTGCAATTTTAATTAGCTCTTTTGGGCTATTGCGTGCTTTAATTTCAATTGGCTTTTGTGTGGTTTGTGTGAGCCAAATTGGAGGAATATCTGGTGCATCCGTCTCCAATACAATCGCTTCAATAGGCAAATTCTCTGCCAAAGCGCGTATTTTTAGTGCGCGTGGATAAGTCATTGCACCACCAAAACCTAGCTTAAAACCTAATTTTATAAATTCATTGGCCTGTTGGCAACTACCATTAAACGCATGAACAATACCACCTTTAACTTTAATTTGTTTGCAATATTTCAGCACATCATCTACTGCGCGGCGTACATGCATAATCACGGGTAAATCGAACGCTTTAGCCAGCTTAAGCTGCTCAGTAAAAAAATAAATTTGCTGGTCACGGTTTTCAGTCGTCACAAAAAAATCTAATCCAATTTCTCCAATTGCAACGGGGGGCTTATCAAAAGTGATAGCTTGTTGTAATAGCGTTTTAAGCGCTGCTAAGTCTGTTATTTGAGACTGATTAACGTACATCGGATGTATACCTAGCGCATAGTG
>JACMMS010000054.1 GCA_014378915.1 Methylophilaceae bacterium | reverse complement strand
TGTTTTATAATCGCATTCGGCGACATGCGAAAATTGGTAATCAAATACCTACCGACTTCGCCAGTCAGTATTACATTAGCAATCAAATTGCAGCATAATTCTGATGACTTGCCCCTCTACTAAATCGGACCCAGCTCATTATTACCTTGGAATGTGACGTTGGCGCCATAAAAATATCAAGATAATCTGTCAATAAGGTACTGGGCGGATGCTTACAATGCTACCAAGTGTTTTAAAGCCATCACTTAGCACAGGGTTATCAATACCATCTGCAAAAGTTGCACTGCCAGTTATACGTGGCCCTATAGTTGAAGGCAAAGTATTTGAAATTTCTAGACTTCTTGTGGATGGATTGAGGATTACAAATGCATTAAAATCAGAACCAACATAGTCATAAGTCACCGTTGAGGCGTTAGCAGTACTGTTTACCCTTGCCAACAACAGCATACTCAGCATGAGTTTTTGAACAACTTTCATAAAATACCCCCTTAAAAATAAATTTATAAAAAATAACTTAATCAATAGTTACTCAATTCGGGGGCGGGGGGGCAATAGCTCGATTGGGCTAATACGCAGATTAACTAGCGCAACCTATAACATTACAATCATTACAAACCAAACAAGCATTGTCTATTTTTAACCGCTTTTAGCCTAGCCTCAAATACTGCCTGTTTAATATCTTCTGGTAGTTCAACCGCTTGCGCAATCGCACCCGCATCAACAGTTAAAGCCGCTTGTAATACTTTTTTAAGCAACTCAGCTTCTGGCAAGGCGCAGTTTTCCAAGCCCAATCTACCCCTGCTATCGGATTCACAGGCTTTTAAAAAATCATGAAAGCGCATCGGCTGACGAATAGCATCTAACTCCATTAAAAAAATCAATACCGCATCAGGACGCATTTTACTGACTTGGTGCATTTTTCCATGAAATTTAGCGACGATATTAGCGAGTTCTTTACAATCATTGGGTACGCGTAAACGCTTATTCACATCTTTAAGCAAATTTACGCTACGCTCTTCATGCCCAATATGTCGTGGAAAAATATCTACTGGTGTCGTACCTTTACCTAGGTCGTGGGTCAACGCGGCATAACGCACTGGCAAAGAAAAATGTTGGCTGGCCGCGTAATCAATCACCATCATGACATGCACACCCGTATCGACCTCCGGGTGATGCAGAGCAGGTTGAGGTACACCCCATAATTTATCGAGTTCTGGCAAAATTTTTTTCAGGGCGCCACATTCCCGCAGCACCGCAAACATACGGCTAGGATTGTTTTCCATCAGGCCTTTAGCTAACTCTTGCCAAACACGTTCGGCAACTAAAGCATCCACTTCACCATTTTTGACCATATCGTACATGAGTGTATTGGTTTCTTTAGTTACCGTAAAACGGTTGAATCTAGCGGCAAATCTTGCAGCACGAAGTATGCGCACAGGGTCTTCGCTAAAGGATGTGCTTACGTGGCGCAAGATACCTGATTGTAAATCAGCAACGCCGTTATAAGGATCAATCAGATTGCCATCCGCATCTTTTGCAATCGCGTTAATCGTGAGATCGCGACGTGCTAAATCTTGCTCTAAAGTTACCTCTGGCGAAACGTGAACTACAAAACCTTTGTAACCACTGGCTGTTTTGCGTTCAGTACGCGCTAGTGCGTATTCCTCAAGTGTTTTAGGATGTAAAAACACGGGGAAGTCTTTGCCTACTGATTTGTAACCTAAACTCAGCATTTCCTCTATTGTGCTACCCACCACTACAAAATCTCTATCTTTTACGGGCAGGCCTAATAGCTCATCACGTACTGCACCACCCACACTGTAAATCTGCATAGCGCTATTTTTCTGCATTATCAGAGCATCTACCTACCAGCAACACCACGGAATTTATCATAAGCAGCACGTGGCACCTGATTGTTGAGATATTCCGGCATGATGGTTTCTAATGCAGTTGGCGTTAAATTAAAGAAAGTAGGAAACTCTTGTTTACAGACATTATCTACCTGCATCGATTTAATATTGTCGGTGGTCATGAGTTTGATTGGCATCAAGCCCAGCGCAAAACCTTGCATCATTGATAACGAGTCATTTAAGCCAACAATTATACGTTTTTTACCCAATTCATCAGCTACAGCTTGCACGAGTTGTCGCAAACTATAAACTTTGGGCCCGCCTAGCTCATATACTTTGCTGTAAGTAGCGATGTTTTGCAGACTGCTTACAAAGCAAATAGCTACATCTTCTACCCAGATAGGCTGAAATTTGGCATCTGGTTTCGCCAGCATAACAACAGGCAGTAATTTAATTAGTTGTGCAAATAAGTTGATAAAACTATCACCTCGCCCAAATATCACAGATGGGCGGAATATCGTAATATCCAATTTTTTGGCATACTCTAAAACAGCAGCTTCACCAGCCGCTTTAGAGCGCAAGTAAGCACTAGGTGCACTTGCACTGGCTTGCAATGCACTCATTTGGATTAAGCGCGGAATACCTAATTCAGCACATAATTGTGCAACCCGTCTTGGTAACTGGTGGTGTATACGCTCAAAGCCAAAGGTTTTATTATTATGCAAAATACCCACTAAATTAATCACCGCATCGCTGCCCGTTAATTCTTGATCTAACCCAGCATCTTGCATAACATTACATTCCACCACTTCTACATTAGGCAATAATATCAAGTGCTTAGCAGACTCTCTGCGGCGCGTTAACACTTTGACTTGGTAACCAGCAGCATCTAACTTTGCCACGACATAGCCACCCACAAAGCCTGAACCACCTAGTACAACTACTTTTCTAATTTGCATAATCCACTCTGTTCATGATTAATATTGGCTTATATCTATACTTTGTTGAAGACGATACATAAAGTCTATTTATAAGCTATTGGGCACCTCAATACTATCAACACTGGGTGTTGCTTCAATGGCAGGCGTATTTAGTAGGCTACCATTTGCTGGCACAACACCTAGGCGCTGTTTTAAACTGATTGTTTTCAAACCCAAACGCGTTGTGTATAAATGCGCATTTGCCATCACTTTTTGTACATAAGTACGCGTTTCCGCAAATGGAATACTCTCTGCATAAATTGCGCCTTCTAACGGTGTGTTAGCCAACCATTTTTTTGCGCGACTTGGTCCAGCATTGTATGCTGCGGTTGCAATTAAGGGTTTACCGCCCATTAAATCTAACGTGTAGCGTAAATAATAGGTACCTAGCTGAATATTAGTATCTAAATCGTGAATCATACTACTGTTATAATTATCCCAGCCAGCGCGTTTGGCTATCCATTTAGCAGTAGCTGGCATCAGTTGCATTAAACCTGCTGCACCAACACCTGATTTTGCATAGTGCATAAAACGGCTCTCCTGGCGTGTAATACCGTATACCCAAGCCTCATCAACCCCTTGATTATTAGCAGATACTTTTATTAAATTGCGGTAAGGCGTTGGATAACGCAACTCGTAATCATGCAGACTTGTCGTTTTATCTGCCGTGGTAATGGCTAAATCATGCCATTGTTTGCGATTGGCATATTCAGCGGCAGCTAACATTTGCTTATCATCAAAATTGCGTGTTGCCCATGCCCACTCTGCTTTTGCATCCCAGCGCATTTCTAAGCGTTGAAATGCCTCGCTGCGAAGAATGGCAGGCATATCAGAAATAGCATCGATTTCAGAATCACTGGCTTTATAAAAGTTAGGTGGATTGCTCATTGCATCGCCGATTTCATCTTGTGCCAACCAGCCATAATAGTGGCGCTCAGTAGAAAGTGTGGCAAATAACTTATTAGCTTCTACACCTTGACCTGTTTGTTTATATGCACGCGCTTTCCAATAACGCCATGCCGCTTCTTGCTGCTGGTCAGTGGCCATTAAATTAATGGCAGTAAGCACACTAGGCCAATCATTTTGACGCAATGCAATGCGCACAAACCAAGCGGCTTGCTCTTTATCGAATATAGGTTTGCCAGTAATAGGCGCTTCAGACAAACTTAATGATTTTTTATACCAAATCAATGCATCTGGCTCTAGTCGTTTGGCGGAAAAATAGGCTAATCTACCGTAAAAAACGGCTTGATAGTCTTTTGTAAAACTATCCATTAAAAGTGGATAGGCGGTTAAAGCCTGTATCGCACTAGCCTGAGCGAGCTTATCTAATGCAAATAGATTAAGCTCACGTCCATACCGAGTTCTTGTACTAATAATTTTTTTAGATAATGCGAGTGGTGGATTATCGTTTACGCGATCTAGCAATTTGGCATTTGCTACTGAGCCAACAGATGTTAACCGCGCAATAATACCATTAGCTAAATTGATTTTACCTGCTTGCAAAGCCAACCTAAAGCGCGCCCAAATATCTGCATCGGTCAAAACGCCTGCTTGCTGTAAATGATCAAATAACTGATTGCAATTAGTTGGTTGCTCTGTTGCAACAAACCATAATGATTTGGCAGCAGCAAATTCGCTTGGATATTGATCATCAGTGTTCTTGGTTAGGCTATCGCTCTGTGTATCACTAACGTGTGTATTACTTAATAGATAACGCCCATCTGCTGCGTAACAGCTGACTGCAACATCATCACGCTTAAAATTGGGATATTCTGCGTAAAAGCTTGCCCACTCTTGACGTTTAGCCAATGATTTCAGCCACTCACCACGAACACGATCAGCAAAGAGATAATCACTATATTTTTCCAAAAACTGTGGCACTGCTTGATCCGTGGCTATTGTATCAGCCTGCCCGAGTTGAAGGAGTATTAACCAGTAGTCTGCGTAAGGTGCAAGCACATAATGATCATCTTGCAATTGCTGAAAAATAGCCGATAAAGCACTCCCGTCTTTTTTCTCATAAGCACGACGGGCAGCGATAAAATCATCGTCGTGAGTACCAACAAACGATAAAGCAACGGCGCTGAGTGGCAAGCAAATCATGCTTAAAAGTAAGGCAGATTTGATTAAAAAATTTGCGAATTTCATGAAGTAACTTGAATAAAATAAACAGCGTGGTTGAAGTAAACTAGTGCTAAAACCGAATGATACGTTCAATTAAATACAACAAAAAAGCACCCAGTAGCAAAAAACCGAAGTATTTAGAAATCTCCTTTATTGCATTTAAGTAACGCGTATTTTGCGTAGAAAAGTAAGCAACCAGCAAGACTAGCAAACTGATAAAAAAAAGTATGAGCGCTAGTCTAATGATAGGCATTAAGTGTAGCCTTTTTTGAGTTGTATTTAAGTTTGTGGCATTAATTGGGATGAAAACTGCATGACCTGGTCGTTAAACCCCACTGGTGCGGTGGCTACATCTTCAAAAGTAGCAAACTCCCAAGCTTCAGAATCAACTAATAAAGCAATAATCAATTCGTTGTTTAATGCATGACCTGATTTATAAGCGGTAAATGCGCCAAGCAAAGGATGACCAAGCATATATAAATCACCAATGGCATCGAGCACTTTGTGTTTGGCGAACTCATCTTCGTAACGCAACCCGCCTGTATTTAAAATACGGTATTCATCTAACACAATTGCATTATCTAAGCTTCCGCCACGGGCTAAGCCGTTAGCACGCAAATACTCCACTTCATGCATAAAACCAAAGGTGCGGGCACGGCTAATTTCTTTGATGTAACTATTATCAGCAAAGTCTATTTTTACGTTTTTACCTGTATTTTCAAAAACAGGATGTGGGAAATCAATCGTAAAATCAATTTTAAAACCGTGATATGGCTCGAAGCGCACCCATTTATCTTGGTGCACAACCTCTATCAATTTTTTAATTTTAATAAATTTCTTAGGTGCTTGCTGCTCTGCTATGCCGGCAGACTGCAACAAATAAATAAATGGCACTGAACTGCCATCCATAATGGGTACTTCAGAAGCGCTTAGATCGATAATAATATTATCCACCCCAAGACCAGCCAAAGCCGACATAAGATGCTCAACAGTAGCAACACGCGCACCATTGAACTCTAGGGCAGAGCACATGCGCGTATCACGTACTGCGTCAGCCTGTACCTTTATTTCAGGGGAGTTGGGCAAATCAACTCGACGAAATAATATGCCAGTATCAACCGCAGCTGGGCGCAAAGTCATGGTAACTTTTTCGCCGTTATGCAGGCCAACACCAGTGGCACTAATCTGTTTTTTAAGTGTTCTTTGTTTGAGCACCTATGTCTTTCCTTTTTCAATAACTTCATTAATGCAAACAAGATCAATGTGAGCATCGTGCTAATTTCAACATATATCAATAATAACAGATTGATTGCTCGCACTAAATTGGGGGCACCATTCCACAATAATATTAATTATATCTTAGCTTACATTCAAACAGGCTGAAAAACTAATCTGCCTGTTTACGTAAAAATGCTGGGATATCGTATTCATCAATACCAGACATTTTCATGGCTTCTACTTGTGCTCGGCGACCACCAGAACTAAATACTGCTGGCTCTTCATCTGCAGCCATCGTGCCCACAGCGTGATGTGAGCCTGTATAAATTGGCATATTTGTCGTACCATCACGTACCGTTGTCATCACTTGTAATACAGGTTTTTGTTGACGTTTTGCAATGGTATTTAAACCTGTAGCTACCATCGTTACACGTAATTCATCACCCATAGACTCGTCAAATACGTTACCCACAATGACAGTAGCATCATCTGCTGTAAACGCTTTAATGGTGTTCATCACATCGTAATACTCTTTCATTTTGAACGATGTGCTTGACGTAATATTGACTAAAACGCCACGCGCATTAGCTAAGTTAACGTCTTCTAGCAATGGGCTTGCGACCGCTTGCTCTGCTGCGATACGTGCACGATCAATACCCGATGCAGTCGCTGAACCCATCATCGCCATGCCCATTTCGCTCATCACTGTACGCACATCGGCAAAGTCGACGTTGACCATGCCTGGAATATTAATGACTTCTGCAATGCCAGAAACAGCATTGTGTAATACATCGTTAGCTGCACGGAATGCTTCTAAAAATGGCACATCCTCGCCTAACACTTCCATTAATTTTTCATTTGGAATAACAATAAGAGAATCAACGTGCTGGGAAAGTTCTTCTAAACCATCGGCTGCAACTTTAGTTCGCTTACCTTCAAATGAAAACGGTTTTGTGACTACCGCAACCGTTAAGATACCCATTTCTTTGGCCACTTCAGCAATAATCGGCGCAGCACCAGTACCTGTTCCACCTCCCATGCCAGCTGTAATAAAAAGCATATCAGCACCTTCGATGATTTCTGCAATACGCTCACGGTCTTCCATTGCAGCTTTGCGACCAATTTCTGGTCTAGCACCAGCACCTAGACCTTTAGTGATGTCTGTACCAATTTGTAATACCGTTTTTGCACTGCTCTTTTTGAGCGCCTGCATATCTGTATTAGCACAAATAAATTCTACACCACTGACGTTTTTTGCAATCATGTGCTCAACCGCGTTACCGCCACAACCACCCACGCCAATGACCTTTATAACAGCTTCTTGCGTATCTTTTTCCATAATTTCAAACATATTGTTTCTCCTAATTTGCCTTTACGATTTAAACTTGTTTTATTACTAAAACGCGTTCTGCCCTATTACATGACCACTTACTATTTACTACTAAAAATTACCTGCAAACCAACTCTTCATCTTATCTAGCACACGCGTGAACGAACCTGTTTCTAATTGCCCATTCATATGACGCTCTAACTGCTGCTTACCCATCAGCACCAAACCTACGCCGGTGGCATATCTTGGATTACTTACCACTTCTGATAAGCCGCCGACATAGCGTGGCAAACCTAAACGAACTGGCATATGGAATATCTCTTCGCCTAACTCCACCATGCCGCGCATCATTGCTGAACCGCCTGTAATGACGATGCCAGAAGCAATCATTTCCTCCATACCGCTGCGGCGCAGCTCTTGCAATACAAATTCATACAGCTCTACCACGCGCGGCTCAATGACTTCAGCCAAAGTTTGTACGGATAACTGACGTGGTTCGCGACCATCTACGCCTAGCACTTCAACCATTTCGCGCGCATCTGCTAATTGACGTAATGCGCAACCATGTTTAATTTTGATGTCTTCAGCTGATTGTGTGGGTGTACGAAACGCTACTGCAACATCGTTAGTCATTTGGTCGCCAGCAATAGGTATCACCGCCGTGTGACGAATTGCGCCTTGTTTAAATACTGCGATATCCGTTGTGCCGCCACCAATATCCACTAAGCAAACGCCTAACTCTTTTTCGTCCTCAGTTAACACCGCCATGCTAGATGCCAATGGCTGTAAAATTAAATCGCTCACCTCTAAGCCACAACGCTTAATACACTTCACAATATTTTGCGCCGCCGCCACAGCACCAGTCACAATATGCACTTTCACTTCAAGCTTCATGCCGCTCATGCCCAATGGCTCACGCACATCTTCTTGACCATCAATCACAAACTCTTGTGTGAGTACATGCAAAATCTGCTGATCAGATGGCAATGCAATCGCACGTGCCGTTTCCACCACGCGTTCTACATCTAAGGCAGTGACTTCTGCTTCTTTGATTTTCACCATCCCGTGAGAGTTAATACTTTTAATATGGCTACCGGCAATACCAGTAAACACATTATTAATTTTGCAATCTGCCATTAATTCAGCTTCTTCAACCGCACGCTGTATAGATTGCATGGTTGATTCTATATTGATAACCACACCCTTTTTTAGCCCTCGTGAAACATGCTGACCTAAGCCAATCACTTTAAGCGAGCCCTCAGGTTGTAGCTCGGCCACAATGGCTACAATTTTTGATGTGCCTATGTCTAACCCGACGATTAGATTTTTATCTTCTTTTATCTTACTCATGGCTGTTTTCCCTGTTCATGACTCTTTAGCACCACTGTTTTAGCAGGCTGTTTTTTTGCAGTGGCTGGCACTGACTCTTTTGCTTTTACTACTGCTTTAACTACAACACTATTCTTTACTACTTGCCCAAGTGGCCGTCTCACTGCAAACCCATTTGGGTAGCGCAAATCGGCATAAATCACCCTGCCATTTAAGCGCGCCAGAGTGCTGGCATAAGCTCCAACAAACTTCTGTAAACGCTCATCCATGTGTTCACGCCCTATATTAATTAATAGGCCTTTATCGGTTTTAACTTCCCAAGCGCGGCGTGGTGATAACGCCACTTGTGTGACTTTTAGCTGTGCTACATTTAAAACTTTGCTGTAATTACTATAGCTTTGTGCCACTTCCAAAACACCATCCGCAGGCCCAAAAAAAACGGGTAAATCACTATCAGATGCCGCATGAAACAACTCACCGTGGTTATTGACTAAAGCAATATCTCCCCAACGTCCCAATGCTTCGTGCTCTTCAATGACGACTTCCAACTTATCTGGCCAGCGACGACGCACACTCACCTTGCGCGCCCAAGGGAGTTTTTCAAATGCATCTCGTGCTTTAATCAAATCTAATGTAAAAAAATTGCCATTTAAGTGTCGCGCCACAATTAACTTAATTTGCTCACGATTCACGTGACTTAATTCACCATTCACATTTACTTCTCGTAGCGGAAAAATCGGCAAATGCACGACAACAAACAACAATGCATAAAGCATCAACACCACTGATAACGAGAATAAAAAATTCGCGGTCCAGTTAAGTAGTTGCGGCCTATTCCACATATTTAATTGACCCCTTTAGTAGGTTCAAGCGTCGTTGTTAAGACCTGCAACACCAATTCATCAAAACCAATACCAACTGCTTTCGCGGCCATAGGTAGTAGGCTGTGGTCTGTCATGCCAGGCGATGTATTAAGCTCTAAAAAGTAATGACTACCGTCTTCATCCATCAAAAAGTCCACACGTCCCCAACCGTGACAACCCACAGCTTTAAATGCTTGAAAAGCTTCAGCTTGGATTTGCGCTTCTTTTTCTGCCGATAAACCACACGGACAGAGATACTGTGTGTCATCACGCAGATATTTTGCCTCGTAATCGTAAAACTCATTCGCTGGCACAATCTTGATAATCGGCAAAGCACGCTCGCCGAGAATACCCACGGTATATTCACCGCCTCCAATAAATTTCTCTGCAATTACTAACAGGTCAGCTTTAACCGCCAGCTCATAGGCAGCTTTTAAATCGCCTTTTTGCTTAACTTTGCTAATACCAATACTAGAACCCTCGTTAGCTGGCTTCACAAATAAAGGTAAGCCTAGCTTTTGTTCAATGGCAGCAAAATCAGTGTCTTTATCCACGATTTCAAAATCTGGCGTCAATACGCCCATAGCGCGCCATAGCAATTTAGTGCGCCATTTATCCATTGCCACGGCGGATGCCATCACGCCACTCCCTGTGTATGGAATGCCAAATAACTCCAGTGCGCCTTGCATTAAGCCATCTTCACCAAAACGACCATGTAAAGCAATAAATGCACGATCAAATTTCTCAATGTCATGTAAAGGCTGTTCAGCAGGATCAAATGCAACCGCATCTACACGCGAACGTTTTAAAGCGGCTAAAACAGCGTGACCACTTTTAAGCGAAATTTCACGCTCACCTGATTTGCCACCTAGTAACACCGCTACTTTTCCAAATTTATCCACTGATCTGTTCTCCACCCAGCTTTTCACCTATTACTCTGACTTCTTGTCGCAATTCAACGCCAAACTGTTGTTTCACTGTATCTCTCATATGAGCAATCAATTGCTCAATATCTGCCGCAGTCGAACCACCTAAATTCACAATAAAATTAGTATGCTTGGTTGAAACCTGCGCACCACCAACTTGAAAACCTTTCAATCCGCTGGCCTCAATTAGCCGAGCCGCATAGTCACCAGCTGGATTTCTGAAAGTTGAACCTGCATTAGGTAAATTAAGTGGTTGGCTGGCTAAACGTTTAGCTAACAACTCTTTAATTTTTTGTGCAGACTCATCTGCATTACCCGCTTTTAATTCAAACCATGCCCCAACAAACCACTCATCTATACCCAATAAACCTGTTGCCATTTCCACACGGCGATAGCTGGTTTTAAATGCGCTTTTTTCACGAATTTGTATTTCACCACGGCGACTAATGGTTTGTACTTTTGCAATTACATCCCATGTTTCTGAACCATAGCATCCTGCATTCATTGCCAACGCACCACCGACTGTGCCTGGGATACCCGCCATAAATTCGCCACCTTGCTTGGCGTGTTTAGCAGAGAACTTAGCTACCTTGGCACAAGTCACACCAGCATCCGCATAGATAGCGTCACTCTCCGTTTTTAATGTGTTGAGTACGCTATGCATCAAAATCACCGTGCCCCGTACACCGCCATCACGGACTAACAAATTTGAACCAAGCCCAATAAAACAAACTGGTTCATCTGCATGTAAGCTTTGTAAAAAATGACTTAAATCACTTAAGCTAGACGCGATATAAAAACGTTCGGCTGAACCACCTACGCGCCAGCTGTTATAGCGAGCAAGTGGCTCGTTTAACAACAATTGACCTGATAATGTAGGTTGCATTTGATGCATTATTGGGTGCTGCCTGTTAAAGACAGTTCTTTCGTGTTAAATGCAACTTGGCCAATTGAACCAGCACCCATGACAATCACTACATCACCCGCTTTTGCCACATCTAAAATCGCTTCTGGCAGTTCAGCTGTAGTTTCAAGGAACAACGGCTCCACCTTACCTAGTACGCGAATCGCTCTAGCTAATGAACGCCCGTCCGCTGCGACAATGGGTGCTTCACCTGCGGAGTAAACTTCAGTTACCAATACCGCATCTGCGCTGGATAACACGCGGACAAAATCTTCAAAGCAATCGCGAGTTCTTGTGTAACGATGTGGCTGAAACGCCATCACTAATCGCCTATCTGGAAATGCGCCACGGGCCGCAGCAATCACTGCCTGCATTTCAACTGGATGATGTCCATAATCGTCAATTAAAGTAAATACACCGCCCGTTTTAGCAGGCACTTCGCCATAACGTTCAAAGCGCCTACCTACACCCTTGAATTCTTTTAAAGCCTTAATAATGGCTACATCAGCTACGTTTAACTCGCTGGCAATGGCAATGGCCGCTAGCGCATTAAGCACATAGTGATTGCCTGGCAAGTTCAATGTGATATCTAAAGTTGTGGTTACACCATTCACACGTGTCACGGTAAAGTGCATTTTTCCGCCATCTGCACGCACATTGGTTGCACGAATTTGAGCATCTTCACTAAAACCATAGGCCGTAATTGGCTTAGAAACTTGTGGAAAAATCGCTCGTATATTGGCATCATCAATACACAATACGGCTCTACCCCAAAACGGTAGCTGCTGTAAAAACTCAACAAAAGCGCCTTTTAACTTCTCAAAGCTATGCTCATAAGTATCCATGTGGTCAGCATCAATATTAGTCACCACTGCCATCACCGGCGTAAGATGCAAGAAAGACGCGTCAGATTCATCCGCTTCAGCAACAATATATTCACCAGAGCCCAGACGGGCATTAGCACTCGCCGCTTCTAATTTACCGCCGATTACAAACGTTGGATCCATTCCCGCTTCTGCCAAAATACTGGCAATCAGGCTAGTTGTGGTAGTTTTGCCATGTGTACCTGCAACCGCAATGCCTTGCCTAAAGCGCATTAACTCAGCCAGCATAATGGCGCGTGGTACAACTGGGATATTTTTTGAGCGTGCAGCAATGACTTCTGGATTTGCCTCATTGACCGCAGATGACACCACTACCACATCGGCATCTTTTATATTCTCAGTTGCGTGCCCTTGGTAGACGGTTGCACCAAAACCTTGTAAACGTTTTGTTGTGGCATTATTTGCCAAGTCTGAGCCCGATACTTTAAAGTCAAGATTAATCAGCACCTCAGCAATACCGCTCATGCCGGAACCGCCAATACCAACAAAATGTATGTTTTTTACCTTATGTTTCACCGTCTTTGCTCCACAGACTTTTTATGTTTCATAACGCTAACTCCATACAAATGTTGGCGACGGTATTAGTAGCCTCTGGCTTACCCAAAATACGTGCTTTTATTGCCATTTCACGACACTGCTCGCGGCTTAAATCTTGCAAAATTTCATATAAAACTGTTGCTGTTAGTTCGCTTTGTTGCACTAATAGCGCAGCACCTGCATCTGCCAAATAGGCTGCATTGGTTGTTTGATGATCATCTACTGCAAACGGAAACGGCACTAAAACACTGGCAACCCCAGCTGTAGATAACTCCGCTACAGTCAGCGCGCCTGCACGACAAATCACCAGATCCGCCCATGCATACATGGCAGCCATATCATTAATAAAAGCTTTTGCTTCTGCATTTACACCAGCCATTTGATAGTTAGCCCGTAACGTTGCTATGTGCTTTTCACCCGCTTGATGAATCACTTGTGGGCGTTGTGCTTCTACCATTAAAGCCAATGCTTTAGGCACAACATCATTCAAAGCCTGCGCGCCTAAACTACCACCGACTACCAGCAATCGCATTGAACCAATGCGTCCTTTAAATCGTGTTTCCGGGTTTTCTAACGCTGTGATATCCGCACGCACAGGATTGCCTACTAAAGTGCCCACACCTTTAAATGCTTCTGGGAAAGCCACCAATACCTTTTTAGCAAACTTAGCTAGCACCTTATTCGTTAATCCTGCTACTGAGTTTTGCTCATGTATTACTAATGGTTTACGAAGCAACCACGCCATTAAACCACCAGGGAAAGCAGCAAAACCACCCATACCCAACAGCACATTGGGTTGATGCTTTTTGATCGCCGCAAAACTTTGCGCAAAAGCTTTTAACAGTTGAAATGGTAGTGAAACAAGACGTAACAGACCTTTGCCACGCACACCTTTCATGTTGATGACTGCCACGTTATAATTTTTTCCAGCGATCAGGCGATTTTCCATGCCCCCTTCCGTAGCCAACCATGTCACATTCCAGCCACGTGATTGCAACTCATCAGCCACAGCCATTGCTGGATAAACGTGCCCGCCAGTGCCACCAGCCATCACCAATAATGTTTTGTTTACTGATTTAATTTGAGCGGTCATGTCGGCAAACTCTTCTGCAAACGACGGCTTTCCCAGTCAATTCTAAGTAAAACAGCCATCGCGATACAATTCGCCAAAATGCCGCTACCACCAAATGAAAGTAAGGGCAAGGTCAAGCCTTTAGTGGGCAGCAAACCCATGTTTACGCCCATATTAATAAATCCTTGCGCACCCACCCATACACCTAAACCTTGTGCTAACAAACCAGAAAAATAACGTTCGTTTTCAATGGCAGTTTTACCGATACTAAATGCACGAATAACCAACCAGCTGAATAAGCCAATCACCACCGCTACACCAACAAAACCCAGCTCTTCTGCAATCACCGCTAATAAAAAGTCGGTATGCGCTTCTGGCAAATACAGTAATTTTTCTACGCTGGCGCCCAAGCCTACACCAAACCATTCACCGCGGCCAAAAGCGATAAGCGCATGCGAAAGTTGATAGCCTTTACCGTAGGGGTCAGCCCATGGGTTCATAAAACCGATGACACGTTGCATACGATAAGGCGAGCTCCAAATCAGCAAAATAATGCCTATTGGCATGGTGACTAACAGCCCAATAAAGATTTTTACGTTGATGCCACCAAGCCACAAAATGGCTATGGATATTGAAGCGATGACGGCAAATGCGCCAAAATCTGGCTCATGTAATAACAAGCCGCCAACAATAATCATGACAGCCACCATAGGCAGAAAACCACTCACTAGGCTATCCATTTTCGAAGCTTTGCGCACCGCATAATCTGCCACATACATGGCAGAAAACAGTTTCATAAATTCAGAAGGCTGTAAATTAATGAACACTAAAGATAGCCAACGACGGCTGCCATTCACGTTGCGGCCAATACCAGGCACCAATACAAGTACTAACAAAAAAAGTCCGATTAAAAACAAATACGGTGCCATTTTTTGCCACCACTGCATGGGTATTTGAAAGGTAATGAATGCTGCTGCTGCCCCTATGACTAAAAACACGGCTTGGCGAATCAAGAAATAAGTAGCTTGATGCCCAGTTGCCTTGTCTGCTTCTGCTAATGCAATAGAGGCTGAGTAGACCATCACTACACTAATACCAAGCATAATCAGCGTTACCCATAACAACCCTTGGTCATAATTGGGCGCATTAACGCGATCACGATTGACAAAAAATGTGCTTAAAGTTTTATTTGTGCCAAAATCCATCATCCTATAATCCTTGAGTCAGATGACTTGGTAAGTGCCTGCTGATTGGTTTGCAATAACTGGACCGAATCAATAAACACTTCAGCGCGATGACCATAGTTTTTGAACATATCAAAGCTTGCACATGCTGGTGATAATAATACCGCATCGCCTTGATGAGCAACTTTGTAAGCAATATTCACCGCTTCTGGTAAATCAACGGCAAAATAACGTGGGATATCGCTACTCACTAGTGCCTGCTCTATCGCTGGCGCATCACGACCAATCAGCACAACCGCACGCGCATTAGCCTGTACGGCATTGAGCAAAGGTGAAAAATCCTGACCCTTTCCATCTCCGCCAGCAATCAATACCACTTTTTGTGATGACCCATTTTTGGTCATGCCAGCGATTGCCGCACAAGTAGCGCCAACATTGGTGCCTTTTGAATCATCGTAAAAATCAACCTCGCCGATATTTGCAACCCACTCCACACGATGTGGCAGACCTTTAAAGGTTTTCAATGTACTGAGCAAAGGTTCGAAATCAATATCTATAGCACGACACAAAGCCAGTGCCGCTAAACCATTAGCAGCATTATGCAAACCTCTTAACTTCATTTCATTGAGCGGTAATAAGGCTAAAGCGCCCTGCGCCAGATAAGTATTATCAGCTTGAGTTACTAAACCAAAGTCCTCTTGATTAACTGGCATATTTAAGCCAAAACTCACTGCTTTCGATGTTGCGTCAACCATGGCTGATGAGTAGCTATCTTCACGGTTAACGACCTTGACTTGAGCATGCGCAAAGATGCGCGCTTTTGCTGCAGCGTAGTCAGCAAAACTTGCATATCTTTCCATATGATCTTCGGTGACATTCAATACCGTAGCAGCAGCCATGTTTAAACTGTGAGTAGTTTCTAATTGAAAACTGGATAGCTCTAGTACAATCACATCCGGAATATCCATACTCAATATATCCAGCACTGGCAGGCCAATATTACCCGCTATGACTGTATTCAAGCCGGCAGCCTTGCACATTTCACCAACCAGCGTAGTCACTGTTGTTTTGCCATTAGCCCCAGTAATGCCGATTACTTTTGTTTGTGAGTATTGCGCATTGCAATCAAGTTGCTGTGCAAGTAATTCCACATCACCTACCACAGGCACACCCCGCAATAGTGCGCCTTGAATTTCTGGCGTGTTTAGAGGTACACCAGGGCTTACAACAATCAAATCTGCGCTGTTAAATACAGTAGATTGAAACGCACCTGTGACTATTTTCACCTCTGGCAACTCAATTTTAAGTGTATCCATACCCGGTGGAGTTGCGCGTGTATCAGCAACAGACAAGTCAGCGCCTTGGCGCGCAAGCCAACGTAGTACGGATAAGCCCGTATCACCGAGTCCGAGCACTAGCACTTGTTTGTCTTTTAATTGAAGTTTCATTAATTCGTCAACTACCTAATTTTCAAGCTGGCAATACCAACTAGTACCAGCATCATGGTGATAATCCAAAATCGCACCACGACTTGTGTCTCTTTCCAACCTTTTTGCTCGTAGTGGTGATGCAAAGGCGCCATTAAAAAAATACGCTTACCTGTACCTGTTTTGCTTTTGGTATATTTGAAATACATGACTTGCAGCGCCACTGAAAATGTTTCAACTACAAACACGCCACCCATAATAAACAGCACGAGCTCTTGTCTTACAATGACAGCAACAATACCCAGAGCACCACCTAGCGCTAGCGCACCAACGTCGCCCATAAAAACTTCAGCTGGGTAAGCGTTAAACCATAAAAAACCTAAACCTGCACCGGCCATAGCCGCACAAAAAACCATCAGCTCACCCGCACCTGCAACATAAGGCACTCCAAGATATTTTGAAAAATAAACATGTCCCGCAACATAAGCAAATATTGCCAAGGCGCTACCTACCATGACTGTGGGCATAATAGCTAATCCATCTAAGCCGTCAGTTAAATTCACCGCATTACTAGTACCTACGACAACAAAGTAGGTCAGCACCACAAACCCTAGCGCGCCCAACGGCAAGGCTAAATGTTTAAAAAATGGCACAATTAGTGTAGTTTCAGCTGGACTTAGCGAGGTTTTATACAAAAATATGGCTACTGATAAGCCGATTAAACTTTGCCAAAAATATTTGGCTTTGGCGGATAAACCTTTAGGATTGCGGTGTACCACTTTACGGTAATCATCTATCCAACCGATTGTGCCAAACCCTAAAGTAGTCACCAATACCACCCAAATAAAGCGATTATTTAAATCTGCCCAAAGCAGCGTAGATATGGCAATGGCCACCAAAATAAGCGCGCCACCCATAGTTGGCGTACCCGCTTTAATCAAATGCGTTTGTGGACCATCATCACGCACAGATTGGCCAACTTTGTATTGCGTCAATTTTTTAATCATATGCGGACCAACCACAAATGAAATAGTTAACGCAGTTAAGGTTGCTAATACGGCGCGCAAAGTGATGTAGTTAAAAACATTAAACCCGTGAATATCACGCGCTAAATAGTGTGCAAGTTCTAATAACATTAATGCGCTCCTTGTTCCATTTTTTCCGGCTGGTTTGCCTGTTCTTGTTGTTCTATTTCTGGTTTTTTTATAATGAGGTTCACTACGCGCTCCATGCGCATAAATCGTGAACCTTTTACTAATACTGTTGTGAATTTATCCATGGCCAACTTTAGCGCGGCTACAAGATCTTCTACAGTTTCAAAATGATAGGCCTGCTGTTTTTTGTTAGTACTGTCAAAGGTGCGAGTAGCTTCAGCACTATTTTCGCCAATCGCATACATTACTTGCACGCCCGCATCTTGTGCGTATTGACCAATTTCTGCATGCAGCTCAGCGGCGTCATTGCCCAATTCGCCCATATCGCCCATCACAAAAATGGTTTTACCTGATTTAGCAGTCAACACATCAATCGCTGCACGCATAGAATCAGGGTTTGCGTTGTAAGTATCATCAATAATAAGCGCTTCATTGAAGCCTATACGCTGGGTTAATCTGCCTGCAACACCAGTAAAATTAGCTAGCCCTGTGGCGATATGTTGCAAGCTGATGTTGAGCGCAACGGCCACAGCACTCGCTGCCAAAGCATTGCTCACGTTGTGTTGCCCTAACACAGTAAGCTCAAAACTTACACCACCTTTTGGCGTGGTTAAATTAAGCTGGGTAATGTCTGCTTGCTCCAAAACCAGTGCTGTTACGTCGACGCTTTTAGCACCAGAGCCATTCAAACCGAAAGTGGTAATTTTTTTATATGTGCCGAGCTGCTTGATCAATTCAATCCAATAGCTAGCATAGCTATCGTCCGCGTTAACAATAGCGATGCCCGCATTTTCCAGACCTGAAAAAATTTCGCCTTTAGCTGCCGCAATAGCATCTTTTGAGCCTAATTCACCGATATGTGCAGTACCTGCGTTATTCACCAAAGCCACTGTGGGGTGTGCTAATTTGGTCAAATAGGCAATTTCACCCGTGTGATTCATGCCCATTTCAATCACCGCGTATTGGTGATGCGCATTCATCTGCAACAAAGTAAGTGGCATACCAAAATCATTATTCAAATTGCCACGAGTTGCTAAAACAGCCTCTGCACTGCCGCTAGCGGTGCGTAAAATTGACGCCACCATTTCTTTGACGGTAGTTTTGCCATTGCTACCAGTGATCGCAATCACAGGAATTGCAAATTTTTGGCGCCAATATTCACCCAACAAACCCAATGCAATGCGTGTATCTTTCACCAATAAACCATGTTTAATTTGGCTAGCAACTGTGTTATCAGAAATAATGGCGGCAGCTGCGCCTAGTTGTAGCGATTCAACTGCAAAAGCATTGCCATCAAAGTTTTCACCCTTAATCGCAATAAACAATTGATCGCGTTTAATTTGACGGCTATCAATACCAACGCAGTCAAAGCCAATGTCCTCGCCTATTAGTTGTGCCTCTATTTGCCTAACATTAAGCACACTTAGCAACTCAGAAAGCTTCATCATCTCTTGCTTCATGAAAAACTCTCCTCATACAATTTCAATACCATTTCCGCTTGTTCAATATCACTAAAGTGCTGTTTAACGCCACTAACTTCTTGGTAGTCTTCATGGCCTTTGCCAGCAATTAACACAACATCGCCTGCCTTGGCAGAAAGTACGCCAATCGCAATCGCACTGGCACGATCAGTTTCGATGATGTGGTGCTTAGTAATGCCTTGCACTATCTGACGGATGATGTCTTCAGCATTTTCATCACGCGGATTGTCTGATGTGACAATCACGGCATCCGCTATTTCTGTCGCGATTTTGCCCATCACGTTACGTTTGCCAGCATCACGATTACCACCACAACCAAATATGCACACGAGCTTTCCTTGAGTTTGCTCTTTTAGGGTAAGGAGTGCTTTTTCAAGCGCATCTGGTGTATGCGCATAATCAACCACCACTAAAGGCAAGGTATCACCACCAAGCACCTGCATGCGGCCAGGCACAGCATGGATTTGGCTGATCGCTTTTACAGCATCATTTAAGCTCACTTTTGACGCTAATAATGTTGCCAACACTGCGAGTAAATTATATGCATTAAAGCGACCAATCACTTTAGCACTCAAGCTTGCATCGCCTTGTGGGGTAGCCACTTGCAAAGTGATTCTGCCTTGCTCAAGCTGCAAACTTTTAGCATTAACATCACCAAACCCTATTCCGTAAGTTAGTACGTTTTTATCATTGGCTTTAAGTTCAGCAGCCAAGTCACGACCAAAGTCATCATCGATATTAACAACCGCACAACTTAAGCTATCCCAAGCAAATAGCTTTTTCTTAGCCGCACCATAGCTCGCCATATCACCGTGATAATCCAAATGGTCGCGGCTTAAATTCGTGAATACAGCGATGTCAAAATGCACACCACTTACCCGACCTTGATCTAAACCATGTGACGAAACTTCCATCGCTACAGCTTCAGCTTCTTGCTCAAGATAATCAGCCAACATACCATGTAGCAAAATCGCATCAGGCGTGGTGTTATCAGTTGCATTTAGGCTGCCAATAAAGCCATTGCCTAACGTGCCAATCACTGCTGTTTTACGCTTTAGCGTGTCAAAAGTTTGTGCAATCCATTGGCTAACTGAGGTCTTACCGTTTGTACCAGTAACCCCCACTGTCCATAGTTTTTGTGAAGGATGTCCATAAAACTCATCAGCCACTTCGCCAGCTTGATGGCGCAAACCTGCCACGGCCACATGTGGCACATGCCAGCTTTCATCCCAGACAAAGCCAGCATCATCAAACAATACGCCGGCTGCGCCGTTTTGTATGGCTTGCGCAATAAAATCGCGGCCATCTGACTTTTGACCTTTGTAGGCTAAAAACAAACTACCAACATCGACTTTTCTACTGTCTGCCGTCAATGAATAAAATGGTGCTGAAACTAAGTGTTGTAATGCGTTTAAATAAGCCATTAAGTGGTTTCCTTCACTTCCGGCTCTGCATTCGTTTCATCTGTAGGAATCACTACATTATTATTTGGCGCATCTTGCGGTATACCCAACATGCGTAATGCATCTGCCATAACCTTGCTAAACACAGGTGCCGCAACTGAACCACCGTAATACTCCCCGTTACTAGGCTCATCTATCATTACCGCCATAATCAGACGCGGATCAGAAGCTGGCGCCATACCAACAAACGATGCGACGTATTTGTCTTCCTCGTAGCCATGCGCACCCAATTTATGCGCTGTACCCGTTTTACCTGCAACGCGGTAACCTGCAATTTGTGCCTTCAACGCTGTACCCCCTGGCTGCACAACAGTTTCGAGCATATCTTTCATTTCGTTTGCTACTTGTGCGGAATACACTCGATGCCCGATAGGCGCTTCATTGAGTTTAAGCAAAGATACTGGGCGCAACTCACCATCATTAGCAAACACTGTGTAAGCGCGCGCTAACTGCAATAAAGTCACACTAATTCCGTGACCGAATGACATGGTGGCTTGCTCAATAGGTCGCCAAGTTTTGTAATTACGCAAACGGCCAGAGCCTTCACCCGGAAATCCAATATGCGTAGGCGAACCAAATCCAATTTGATTGAAATAACCCCAGAGAAACTCGGGCTGCAAGGTAAGCGCCATTTTTGCCGCACCCACGTTGGATGATTTTTGTATGACTTGTCCAACCGAAATTAGCCCTTGTGGATGTGAGTCATGAATGGTGGCAGGCCCTATAGATAAAGTACCTGGCGAGGTTTGGATTTTACTTTCAGGCGTAAAATTACCACTTTCCAATGCGGCAGATACGCTAATTGGCTTCATAGTAGAACCAGGCTCAAACGTATCGGTAATGGCACGATTACGTGTTTTACCTTTTACATTGACTGGGTTGTTTGGGTTATAGGTTGGCAAATTCACCATGGCCAAAACCTCGCCAGTTTTAGCATCAAGCACAATAGCAGCACCAGCGATTGCCTTATTGGTTTCAACTGCTTTTGCTAGTTCGCGATAAGCCAAATATTGTATTCTGCGGTCGATAGACAACATTAAATCATGCCCATCTTGTGGCACTTTTACCGCCTCCAAGTCCTCAATGATATGGCCTTGCCTATCCTTAAGCACACGTCGGCTGCCCGATTTACCTGATAACCAAGTATTTTGTGCCAGTTCAAAACCCTCTTGGCCATTATCGTCCACACCTGTAAAACCCACCAAATGCGCAGTCACATCTGCAGCAGGGTAGTAACGCTTGTATTCGCGCTCTGAATAAACACCAGGAATACTTAAACTCATGACTTTTGCCGCCAAATCTGGTGGTAAACGGCGCTTTATGTAAACAAACTCGCGTTGTGGATTGGCTAGCTTTTTATCGATATCAGCTGTGCGCATATTAAGCAAACTAGCCATCGCTTTGGTTTGTACTTGATCAATCACTACATCGGTTGGGTTTGCCCAAATAGTTTCCACAGGGCTACTAATCGCAAGCAACTCACCATTTCTATCTAAAATTTTTCCACGATATGCTTGCAAACTCAACGTTCTACTATAGCGGGCATTACCTTCTTTTTGCAAAAAACTCTTATGCAAACTTTGCAAATAAACACTACGCACTAATAAAGCGGCAAAACTCAGCAATACTGCAATTAACAATAATCGACGCCGCCACACTGGCACCTTTACTATGTTCTGCATTTTGGATGTCGATTCGTAAGCCATTATTTTTCGGCCTCGCTTGTACTTGTATTTTTTGCACTTATGTTTTGGGCGCTTGTAACCAATGCTTTTGCATCTGGCACAACTGGCTCATCAGCAGTTTTCTCGGCTTGTGCTTTTGGCAAATCTACTGGCACATCAGGCGACACCACTTGAATACGTGCAGCATCTGGCACTTGCATTTGCAACTTGCTCGCAGCAATATCTTCCACTCGCGAATGCATAGACCAAGTACTTTGTTCGAGTTGTAATTGTCCAAATTCAACATTCATTTTTTTTGCAGATTCCTCTTGTTGCTCTAATTCAAAATACAATTTGCGCGAACGATCTTGTGAAGTCACCACGCCAAGAGCGGTAAATATAAGCACAAAATACAAAATTAAATTAAGACGCGTCATGTGTTTTAAATAAGAATCAAGTCGTACTTGTTCGTTCTGCCACTCGCAAAACCGCGCTACGTGAGCGCGGATTACCTTTTACTTCTGCTGCACTTGGTTTAATCGTACGGCCTACTGCCATCATTCTTGGCTGTGGTAAATCTTTTGCCAAGATAGGAAAGTTAGGCGGTAAATCATCACGATTTTGTTCATCACGTATAAAGTGCTTCACGATACGATCTTCAAGAGAATGAAAGCTGATCACTGCCAACTTGCTACCCGGCGCAAGCGCATTTATGCATTGCGGCAAAATTAACGATAACTCCTTAAGCTCCTGATTGACGAAAATCCGTAAAGCTTGAAATGTGCGCGTTGCGGGGTTCTGCCCAGGCTCGATCTTGGGGATTGCATCTGCCACGATCTTGGCAAGTTGCCCTGTAGTGGTGATGGTGTTCCCATCTGTGCGCTGCGTAATAATCGACCTTGCAACCTGCTTAGCAAACCGTTCTTCACCATAATTTTTTATAACCTCCGCTAGTTGCTGCTCTGTGATTGTGGACAACACTTCAGCTGCTGTTTTGCCACGACTTTGATCCATGCGCATATCCAGCGGCGCATCAAACCTAAAACTAAAACCACGATTACCTTCATCGATTTGTGGCGATGAAATGCCCAAATCCAACAAAATGCCATCTACATGACGAATGTCGAGATCATTCAATACTTGAGATAAAGAAGAAAAGTGCTGATGTACTATTTGAAATCTAGCATCGGTAATGAAAGCGCCAGATTGAAATGCAGTTAAATCACGATCCATTGCAATTAAGCGACCGTTTGCACCTAGTTTTTCTAAAATAAGTTTGCTATGGCCGCCGCGCCCAAATGTGCCGTCTACATAGATACCATTCGGCTGAATATTAAGTGCCTCTACTGCCTCATTTAATAAAACTGTTATGTGCTGTGGTGTCGCTTCACTAGGCTTCTCTTTTAGGGGCAATGCGGCCAGCTGAATTTTTTTCGGCGCCGGGCTTGCGCCCTTTATCAAAGCGAAAATCCCTCTAACTCAACTGGAATAACCATGTCATCGCTGCCAATAGCGCGTTCTAGCTGCACATGCCAAGCTTCTACGTTCCACAGCTCAAAATGATTACCTTGGCCTACCAACATGATTTGTTTATCTAGATTAGCAAATTGACGTAATGCAGATGACACAAGTAAGCGGCCAGCGCTATCTAACTCTACATCTTCCGCATAACCCACTAGCAAACGCTGCAAACCGCTAGATTGCTTATCAAAGCTGGACAAACTCATTAATTTAGATTGAATAGGCTCCCATGCTTGTTGTGGATACAACAACAAGCAACGGTGAGGGTGAGCAGTTAATACCAAACCACCCGTTTCAGTGCACAAGGCTTCGCGATGCTTGGTTGGCACAGCCAACCTGCTTTTAGCATCCAGACTTAGTAATGCAGCACCACGAAACATACAACCCCTTTGAACCAGCACAAACAGAACCAGCACACAAAAAAATACTTACTAATTACAAATTATTATTTTTATTGAAATGGACGCAACAAAACACAAGCAAAAGGTGGGGAATTAATAATTGCCCTTAGTTTCAATTACCAATTCCCCACAAAACCACACTTTTCAACACTAATAAACACTATAGATAAAAAAAAAGCGCTTTGCAAGCACTTTTTTAGTATTTTTTCTTTATAGCTCAATGACTTAGCGCATTTTGTTGATTAAAATAAAACCCTTAAAAATTAGATAGATACGTAACTGTGTGAAAGTGAAATATTAGACAAATGATGGAGGTGTTTGATAATGTGTTGTTCACCACTTTTGAGTCATTGTTAATATAATTTAGGCGCATAAAAGGGTGATTTTTTGATATTAATGAGGATTAAATTGAAGCTAGCCGATAAGCCGGGTTCTGTGTACACATTACTGTGGTGACAGTCATTCATCTAGGCGCATGATTGCTCATGCGCTCAAGCAACCTACCCGCTGGCAGCGCGAGCAACGCCCTATTGTCAGTAAAGACAAAATGCCAGCCTATTTGGTCTTGCTGCGGATGGAGGTTACCGCGTTTCACCGTAACTAAATACGCTCGTCTCTGTGGCCCTATTCCTCACCTTATAATGACTGGCTTGCGCCATTCAAATTTCAGCGTACGGCCGTTAGCCGTCATCCTGCTCTGTGCAGCCCGGACTTTCCTCCCCGCAGATTGCACTGCGCGGCGACTGTCTAGCTAGCTTCAAAAGACATTTTAACACGTAGCCATGATGGGATTAATAATAAGTAGCTAGATACTTTCTGATCGAAACCTTAATATAAAATCTGTCCAGAAAAATACCATCCATGCTGATTTTCTTTATTAGCGATATTACCCAAATCTACATATGCGCCTGTTAACGATAAGTTTTTGACCAGAAACCAAGCAAGATAAACATCTTTTGCAGCTTGTTCTCTAAACACGCTCACGTTATTGGGTTTTGCTCGATATTCCGCACCCACTATCACTTTGTCAGTCAACATTAAGCCAGCAGAAAAAGCAGGTTGCAGGGTGTAGTTATTATGCTTATCACCACCAAAGCCTAAAATACCAAATTGATTGGCTTTGGTTGCATTTAGGGTGACGTTAAGCAAGAGATTTCTACCTGCAACAGCCGCCAAATATAGCTTAGTCGCCGCTACATAGTAATCGACGCCACTAGGATGTTCTGCGCCTATAGCTTTAGGTACAAAGTTAAAATCTTCATTATGCTTAATTAGTACGCCAGCAGCCACTTGCGGTAGCCGAGCATCTTGATCATAAACAGCATCGCCTGTTAGCCTTAATTTAATGCCAACAGTATCCAGTTTTATAGATTGCCCAGGAACGGCGTTACTGAGCCCAAACTTCACTTGTGCAAACGAAAACTCTACGCGATTCATCACACCTACGTTGAAGCCCCCAGTATCTGCAGTAAATCCACCTTGAGTTTTTGCTACTGTGTAAAACAATGAACCACCCACCTGCTTATCGGTACCGTAACCGCTTATGAGTGCCCACGGCACCAAGCCTCCGCCTGCTACGCCCTCAATTTGCGTCACGCCGCCTGTCGCGAGTAGCCGATCGCCAGCCAGTGCCTCAGAAAAAAATATTGTAAAGCAAACTACGAAAAATGAAACATTTAGCAAAAATGATTTTACGTATGCCATCCTAAAACTGTCCTAATATAATTTGAAATAATGCTCACATTGAAAGCTTTGAAGTAATTAAACATAAGCATTAATTAGTATAAATTTAAAATAAAAAACCAATAGCCAGATATAAGGTGCTCTTTAACAGCTCATTATTGGATGATTTTATGAAATTAATTTATATCATCGATTCTCTACAAAAATACAGTCAAGAGCCCAAAAAAAATGAAAAAATTCATACCATTATTGAATATCTTGTTTACTATCGTTTTAATAGGAGCATGTCTGAATGCACGAGCTTATAGTGCCGAAGAAAAAACACTGTATGAGCGCATAGGCGGTAAGCCTGTACTCACCATAGTCGTATCTGAAACCGTTGATGAAGTGATTGCTAATCCAAAAACCAAGCGCTCATTTGCAGATACAAAAATCAGCACACTAAAAGCCAGTATTACTAATCAGTTTTGTGTAATAACGGGTGGAGATTGTATTTATGAAGGTGAGAGCATGAAAAAATCGCATGCTGACTTAAAAATTAGCACTGCAGAGTTTGAGCTGCTTGTACAAGCACTGCGGGATGCGTTAAATCGACATGTTAATACGCGCGAAAAAAATGAACTACTTAAGCTACTAGCTCCAATGAAACATGATGTGGTCACCAATTGATGACTCTTCCCATTAAAAAAAATCTAATTCAATACAAATTTGGGAACCTAAAATTGAAAAACTCAAACACAGGTATTATTTTTTTCGTATTAATGACTGTATGTGGATTTGCTAGCGCTGGGGAGCTGAGCGTACTGGTTATTGATAACTTAGGGCAACCCTTAGAGAATGCGGTGGTATATGCAGAACCTACCTCTAAACAACCTCCAAACATGTTGGCGACTCTAGCAGTCGAACAAAAAGGTAAAAAATTTCTACCTTTGATATCTGTTGTGCAAGCTGGGGCAAGGGTGACTTTTCCTAACAACGATACAGTACGCCACCATGTCTATTCATTTTCACCAGCAAAAACTTTTGAATTAAAATTATATTCTGGTGTTACTGCCGCACCGGTGTTATTCGATAAGGAAGGCACCGTGGTATTAGGCTGTAATATTCATGACAAAATGATTGCTTTTATACAAGTGGTTAATACGCCTTACTTTGGCAAAACTGATGCATCAGGTAAATTCACTTTTAAAGACTTGCCAAATGCACAATACGCATTAAAAATTTGGCACTATGCTTTAGTTAAAGAAAATGTCGTGGCAGAACAGTTTTTAACGATTAAAGGTTCAGATAAACAAACCGTTAAACTTGATATTAATCCTCAAGCGCTCATCTCAAAATAACATGCTTAATTATGCAATTTAAAAGTTTAAAAAGCCGTATTGCGTTTATTTTTTTAACACTCATTCTTGTGATTCAAATCATTGGTTCGTTAGCTATTCGCTCAAGTATTCAAAAGAATGCACGTGCCTCAGTAAATACCAGTTTGGAAATTGGCGAAAAAATCTTTCTAAATTTACTAGAGCAAAATGGAGAAAATTTAACCCAAGGCGCCAGAATTTTAGCCACTGATTATGGCTTTAGGCAAGCAATTGGCAGTAATGATAGCGGGACGATTTTATCCGCCCTCGAGAATCATCAAGGTAGAATTGGTGCCAGTATTGCAATGTATTGCTCACCAACTGGAGACAACATAGTAACCGCTGGCAATGTTTCTAAAGAAGAGGCGACATCAGAACTAGCAAGCCTTATCAAAAATACGCAAGCAAACGGTGATGGCAGACAATTTAGAATCATCAGTTCAAGAACTTACCAATTAGTGGCTGTTCCTGTCAAAGCACCACTTACCATTGGCTGGATTGTCATGGGATTTGAAATTGATAGTGCACTGGCAAAAAAGCTTAATAAATTAACTAATCTCGAAGTTACTTTCATTAGCAAGGCTGAAGACAAGATTAAGCTTGGCAATCGGGTTCTTAAAGGTGAATCAGAGTTAAGTGTTAGTCAGTCTGGTCTGGTCGCTAAAGCATTCAACAGTGAAGTTAAAGTTAGTGAGGTTAAAATTGGCAACGCTGCTTTTGGTACAAGAATCGTACCCATTTTTAGTGATGGTCATCAATCGCTTTCTGTAGAGCTTCAAAGTTCTATCGACATGGCAATGCAACCTTATAAAACGCTAGAAAAAAACTTATTTATACTCACCTTGATTGGTGCATTGATATTCTCTGCCGCTATTTTTTATGTGGCTAAACGTATTAGCCTACCAATTGCTGAGCTAGCAGACAAAGCTAAAAAACTCGAAAATGGTGATTACAACATTGCTATTGAAAGTAAACGTATTGATGAAATTGGTAAATTAGGCCGTGCATTTAATAGCATGAGTGAAGCGATATCTAGCCGCGAAAAAAGTATACTCAAACTCGCCTACTGGGATGAAATGACGCAATTGCCTAATCGGGCTGCTTTTATGCAACAAATAAAATTATTGATTGAAGAGTCAGGGCATGAACCAGTCATTGTTATTGTGATGAATCTAGACCGGTTTAAACAAATCAACAATGTGCTTGGTCATGGCGTTGCCAATGAAATTTTACGCATTGTAGCAAGGCGAATTGAAACATCGGCAAGCAACCCTTACTCACCCATATCACAGAGCCATGTAGCGCGTTTAGGTGGAGATGAGTTTGCTATAATACTCACTAAAACCAGCCATGAGCTCATGCTTAAAATAGTCAACAACTTAGTAAAATATTTAGAATCACCCGTTGAAGTCGCTGAGCAGCTTGTAGATATTACGGCCAGCATTGGTGTGGCTAGTTACCCAGACCACGCTGAAAATTATGAGCAACTTTTAGCGCATGCAGAAATTGCGATGCACATTGCTAAAACTAAACAATCTGGCATCGTGATATTTGAACCTCAATTTGATGTAACGAGTAAAGTTAACTTGTCCTTAGCGTCTGATTTAAAGCACGCGATTGCAGAACACCATTTTCAGCTATTTGTACAACCTAAAGTTAATTTAGGAACAGGTGAAGTATGTTCAGTTGAGGCATTGATCAGATGGCTACACCCTGAAAAGGGTTTCATTTTCCCAGATCAGTTTATTCCGTTTGCTGAGCAAACTGGGTATATACAAAAAATTAGCATGTTGATGTTGAATCTTGCGGCGGGATACAGCGCACATTGGCAAGCACAGGGCATTTTTTTACCAATTGCAGTCAATTTATCAACTCGTGATTTAATTGACCAAAATTTACCCAATAAAATAGCTAGTATATTAAAAACCCATCATTTGAATACTGATGCACTTACCTTAGAAATTACTGAAGGCACAATTATGGAAGATCCATTACGTGCTCTAGAAACGCTAGAAGAGCTATCAAAAATGGGGTTTAAACTATCGATTGATGACTTTGGTACAGGATATTCATCCTTAGCTTATTTGAAAAAACTACCTGTAGATGAGCTTAAAATCGACAAGTCATTTGTACTGAACATGAGCCAAGATCGTGATGATATTAAAATTGTGCGTTCTACTATTGATTTGGCACATAACTTCAATTTAAAAGTAGTGGCAGAAGGCATTGAAAATATGGAGGCGTGGGACTTGCTTAAATATTTGGGTTGTGACTTTGGCCAAGGTTATTTTATTAGCAGGCCCATGCCCGGTGATAAATTTGTAAGCTGGTTAAACAATTGGAAGGTAAGCCAAGAAAAAAATGCAGCTTAAAGTAGTTGCAGTTAAATATGCAAACCCAGTTAATTTAAACTGTCAGCCTTGCATAATATTGTTATAGTAACGGCCATGAACACCACACTTAGTAAAGTAAAAATAGTTAGCTTGTGTATCATATCTGGCTTATTTTTAGCCACATTGATGCTTAAACTAGTTGCTCCAGCTTTTATTGGGCTGATTATTTATTTACTGACCAAGCACTTAGGCGTATTTTTAAATAGACGTTTATCTGCTCGAAAATCGCGCTTAATGGCTGGATTAATGGTATTAATCGGCATCGTTACCATCATTACCTTACTCACTCTGTTTTTATCTAAAACCTTAGGCAGCCAAGAAAACCTCATTGGTCTTACTAATAAAATTGTAGAAATTCTCACTGATATGCGCGAAAAACTGCCGCCGCTTTTAGTCAGTTATATTCCAGAAAGTATTATTGGGTTTAAAGAATCACTCACTGATTTTTTGAGGGAACATAGCCAAGAATTAGGTAAGGTAGGGGGTGAAAGCTTGCATACATTAGCGCATATCCTCATTGCCATTGCCATTGCTGTAATGGTTTCAATTCAACGCTTCTTACCAAAACCCCAAACCAGACCGCTTGCATTTGAATTGCGCGAACGCTTAACATTATTAGGCATTGCATTTGAAAATGTGGTGTTTGCACAAGCAAAAATTTCAGCCATTAATACCACACTAACAGCGCTATTTTTATTTGTCATACTCCCGCTAGCTAGCGTGCATTTACCTTATACAAAAACCTTGATACTCATGACATTTATTGTAGGGCTCTTACCCGTAGTGGGAAATTTAATTTCAAACACAGCTATTACATTAGTGGCATTGGGTGTGTCTTTTCACGTAGCGCTGAGTGCTTTAGTGTTTCTAATTTTAGTGCATAAATTAGAGTATTTTATTAATGCCCGCATTGTGGGGGATAGAATCAATGCTAAGGCTTGGGAAATATTGCTCGCTATGCTGCTCATGGAATCTCTATTTGGTGTGGGCGGCTTACTATTAGCCCCGATTATTTACGCCTATATCAAAGCCGAGCTCAAGTTGATGTTATTAATTTAAGCGCTCATTCAATAATCAATTAATTTTGTCATAAGATATTCACAAACTAGTTTCATGGGTTGGTTTAAGCTGAGTTTTGGCTGATAAAATGTAATGATTATGACTAATTTACCCGTTAAACAACGCATCAATGCTTACAACCATGGGCGCGACCATGAGATCTTAGCGTTCAAATACAAAGCCATTCAAGATAATGAGTTTAGTTTTTATCGCGGTACTTGCCATTTATTTTATGAAGATTTACCGCAAATACCCCTATTTACAGAAGCACCGCACACCTGGATTTTAGGTGATTGTCACTTAGAAAATTTTGGCACTTACAAAGGCAGTAACCGGCTAAGTTATTTTGATTTAAATGACTGCGATGAGGCCGCGCTTGCACCATGCACATGGGAGCTAGCCCGATTTTTAGTCAGCGTTGTTGTTGGCGCAGAAACCCTTAGACTTAGTCAGAAACAAGCATTAGCTTTATGTGATACGTTTTTAGATTTTTATATCAATACATTAAAAGCTGGCGAGGCCTACTGGATAGAGCGCTCAACCTCCACAGGCATGATAAGGCAATTACTCATGAGCCTAAAAAAACGCTCTCGTATCGAATTTATAAAAAGTCGAACCTTTGTAGAAAAAGGTAACCGTTTGCTCACATTGAATGACGGTAAAACTCTACCCGCTTCAAAAGAGGCTAAAGCTAGAGTTACTGCATTTATGCTCGAATTTGCAAACCAACAAACAAATTCAGAGTTTTTTAAAGTACTAGATATAGGAAGACGTATAGCAGGCATTGGCAGTTTAGGTATGGAGCGCTATGTCATTTTAGTGGTTGGCAATAGTAAAAAAGTCAAAGATAACTACTACTTACTAGACCTTAAACTTTGTGGACCATCTGCTTTAAAACCTACTATCAGCGCATTAAACAAACCCATAAAACAGCCTAGCTGGGCTTCTGAAGCAGAACGCGTTGTGACTACACAACGTCGTTTGCAAGCGGTATCACCCGCATTTTTAAGTGCTGTTAATATCGATGATAAATCATATGTACTCAGAGAGTTGCACCCTACTCAAGATCGTTTAAGCCTGAACTTAGCCGATGGCAAAGTTAAGCCATTACAAGAAGTCATTAAAAGCATGGGTGAAATCGTCGCATGGGCACAATTACGTAGTAGCGGCCGCCAAGGTTCGGCGATTGCAGACCAGCTCATTCAATTTGCAGAGCAACCTCAACAATGGCGCAAAGATTTACTCGACTATGCAACAAAATATGCCAAAGTAGTCCACCAAGATTGGTTGTCATTCAGGGGCAAATAAAACAACGCAGTTAGCTTGATTAATCAACTTAAAGGCTTGGCTTAGCATCTGCGGTACAATTGAATTTACTTAGTTTTGGCTCAGGCCAAATGGAACGCCACATGCAACAAAATACAGAAACTCAAAGTTTTATCATTGGCAAAGATGCGCCGTTAGAGAGCACCATTGCCTTAATGCAAGCAACATTACTGGCTATCGGTTTTGATGTTGAAGAAAAGTCTTGGCTTAATCCAGTTGAAAATATTTGGTCTGTTCATGTGGCAGAACGCAGCTGCCCACTTATGTTCACCAATGGTAAAGGTGCCAAGCGCTTAGCCGCATTAGCCAGCGCCTTAGGTGAGTTTTTTGAGCGCATTAGCAATAATTATTTTTGGACGCATTACTACTTAGGCGAAAAAATCGCCAACCAAAGTTACACGCATTATCCTCAAGAGCGCTGGTTTCCGCTCAGTCAAAAACAAACACAATCTGGAAAATGGCCTAAAGAGCTGCTCACGCCAGAGTTGCACGCTTTTTACAATCCAGAAAACAGCATTCCATCTGCCATGCTAGTGGATCATAACTCTGGCAACACCGCCCGTGGTATATGCGCTATTCCTTATATTTGCCAGCGTGATGGCAGCACAGTGTGGTTTCCAGTCAATATTATTGCCAACTTATATGTAAGCAATGGTATGTCTGCTGGTAACACACCCGCCGAAGCACGTACACAAGCATTGGCCGAAATTTTTGAGCGATTTGTTAAATTCAAAGTGATCGCAGAAGGCTTATGCCTGCCAGAAGTACCAGATGAAGTCATCGCATGCTACCCACGAATTGCAGCAGACATTGCAGATTTACGTGCAGCGGGGTTTGGTTTGTTGGTTAAAGATGCATCACTCGGTGGCGAATACCCAGTGATGAATGTCACTTTACTTAACCCGCATGATCAAGGTGTGTTTTCTAGCTTTGGCGCGCACCCTCGCTTTGAAATTGCTTTAGAACGTGCACTCACCGAACTGCTTCAAGGTCGAGGTTTAGATGCTCTAGGTGGCTTCCCCGAAGCAGGTTTTGATTTAGAAGAAATCGCCAGCTCACCCAATATAGAAATCCACTTTGTAGATTCTAGCGGCATTATGCATTGGAATTTTATGGGAGATACACCGGATTTTGCCTTTGTAGATTGGAACTTTAGCAACACGACTGAAGAGGACTATCAGTGGTCTATCAACCGCATCCACCAAGATGATTGCGATGCTTATATTGCTGATTTCACGCATTTAGGCGTATACGCTTGCCGAGTTTTGGTACCTAGCATGTCAGAAATATATCCAATTGATGATCTTGAGTGGGAAAACACTGCCGTCGCTAATGCTATTCGTCCTGATATTTTAAATTTATCAGCTTTAAGTAGTGAACAGGCGGCTGAATTGCTCGAAAAAATTAATGAAACAGGTGTGGATGAGCAGCGTACTGTAGCCTCGGTGATAGGACTCGCAGCAGATGCAGGTACACTGTGGGAAGATATGCGCGTAGCCGAACTTAAAACCCTATTGGCATTGGCCGCTGGTGATACCGATGCAACGCTAGAAGGCTGCGATTGGATTGCACAATTTGGTCAACTCAATGCAAAACGCAAACTCGTTTACAATTGTGTTTCAACCTTGCTACAGTTAGAAGATAGCAAAAAATTTAATGCCTCACTCATTAGTCTGTACGGCGAAAACACGTTAAAACAAGCGCAAGCATTGATTAACGGCGAGAACCGCTTTTTTGGCTTAGATTCACCAGGCTTAAATCTAGAAGGCTGTAACATGCACCAGCGATTACTTGCAGCTTACAACAAAATGCACAAACAGCCAGCCTAATTAAAAAGCTAAATGCTTGTATTGTCATCACGCAGAAATATCGTCACCTTAATTTAGGAAAAAACCATGCTAAAAACTCAACATAAAGTACTCATTACTGGCGCCAATCGTGGCTTAGGTCTCGAGTTTACCAAACAGTACGCAGCAGATGGTTGGCAAGTGATTAGCTGCTGTCGAGAGCCGAAAACTGCGGCAGAACTCATGAGTTTGGCAAGCCAATATCCGCAAAACATTCAAGTTTATACGCTCGATGTTGCTGATTTTGTACAAATTGACAAGCTAGCTTTGGAATTAAAAACCTCAAAAATTGATGTGTTGATTAACAACGCAGGGGTGTATCCAGAAAGCAGTTTTGGTAGCATAGATTACGATGAATGGGCATATGGTTTTAAAATCAATACCATGGCGCCTTATAAAATGACAGAAGCATTTGCTGAACATGTTGCTGCAAGTAGCCTTAAACAGGTCGTCGTTTTAAGTAGCAAAATGGGGAGTATGTCGGAAAATACTAGTGGTGGGAGTTATGCCTATCGCACCAGTAAAACAGCAACCAACATGATGATGAAAAGTTTAAGTATTGATCTAAAATCTAAAGGAATCGCTTGTGGCATATTGCATCCAGGCTGGGTGCAAACTGATATGGGCGGGCCTAATGGCTTAATTAACGCTGCGACTAGTGTAAGGGGGTTACGTCAAGTGATTAGTGAATTAAACATCAGTAATTGTGGTCGATTTATTGCGTTTGATGGAAAAGAAATTGCTTGGTAGGGCTAGGCTTTTGCTTTCGTACCCATTATGTTGTTTTAAAAGGCGCACGCTCTTCTAGCTCGGTCACATATTCGGCCATGCCAGCGGCTTCACGCGCTAGAAAATGCTTTACGGCAGCTGAAAATTCCACATTTGCAATTTTGTGATATGAACAAGTGGGACGCGCCTTAAAGCCGCGCGCTAATTTATGCTCGCCTTGTGCACCCCCTTCAAAAAATTGAATTTTTTGCGCAATACAAAACTCTTGTGCTTGATAATAACATAATTCAAAATGCAGGCCCGATACAAACTGTATGGCTCCCCAATATCGCCCATACAAAGTATCTTGGTTATAAATACTCAAAGTACTAGCAATTGCTTTACCATCCAACTCTGCAGTAATGAGCAAAATGTTTTGCGGCATATTGGCCACAATCTCGCTAAAGAAATCCCGCGTTAAATACGGGCTAGAGCGATGTTCTAAATACGTGTTTGCATAACAAGTATAAAAGAAGTCCAAATCTTCTTCTCTAATATCTTTGCCTAATATGTGCTTACATACCAAGCCAACTGCTTTAACTTTCTTTCGCTCTTGATGAATTTTTTTGCGTTTATCGTGCGTGAGTGTAGTTAAAAAATGCTCAAAATCGGTAAAGCTGTCATTTTCCCATCGGAATTGCACGCCATTACGTTGCAGCCAGCCAGCCTGCTGCAGAATAGTTGCGCTGGCTTCATCAGGAAAAAGTACATGCACAGAAGACAAATCATGTTGATGCATGATTTGCTCTAAAGCACTGACCATTATATTTTGAATTTCTGGCGTATTAGCAAGTAATCGGCAGCTAGTAATAGGCGAAAATGGAATCGCAGATAACAGTTTGGGGTAATATTGAGCCCTGTGGTTGCCGAACATATTGTTATAAGCATCTGCCCAAGCCCAATCAAACACGTATTCACCATAAGAATGTGTTTTGAGATACAGCGGCATTGCACCAACTAACTGACCACCGTCACGCACAATTAAAGGCTGAGGTATCCAACCTGTGCTTTTACCAACACAGTTTGTAGTCTCCAAAGCAGCTAAAAACGCATGGCTTAATAAAGGGGTATGATCACTGAGGGCATCCCATTGGGCGGCATCAATATTTAGAAAACTATCGAGAATTTCAGGAGTGATTGGCATAGTGTGATGCTGTAGGTTTCAGCAAAAAAAATCAATCAAAATAAATATAAAACGGCTTTGTAAACTCAGACTACATTGCAGATTTTTTACTTGCGTTATCGGCTTGTTTACTCTTACGCTTGGCTGGCACCACAACCTCAGCATCGCGGGCTTTATCGGCTTGCGCTTTGTTATCAGCTTGGATTTTGGCTTCTACCAGACGTTCACGTTCTTCAATTCTGGCCTGGGCTTCTTCTAACTCATCCAACGATATCAAGCCATCGCCATTAATATCTACTTGGTTAAAGTGCCTTGCAACCTGTGGTAAACATTCAGTCGTTTCAGTGCGATCTATGGTGTCGTCTATATCCTTATCACATGCCGAAAATCTAGCTTTGACACTCTCACGCATTTCGCGTCGCCTTGCTTCAATTTGACGATGTTCTGGGTCATTTGATTTTGCATATTCTGACAAAGATTTACGCAAACGTACGCGTGCTTCAGGGCTGAAATTATAATTGAGCGTTTGCTCTAAACCCTCTTCATTATCTTTATCAATTGCAGATTTATCAGTAACCACTTTATAAAAAGCTGACTTTTGAATGGACGACTTGTCAAATAAATGCTTAACAGGCTCCTCAATCGACGCATTTCTTATTCCAGCGTAGGAAGGCGCAAACCAAGTAGGAGAGAGCAACACAGCACCAAGTACAAATGCAAACGCATGATATGGTTGAGATAATGGTCGGTTAAGTGCAATCATTAAGATAATGTAAGCCCTAAATTAAATGAGTTAAACAAGACGACTTAAAATAATCTTTAAAAAAATAGTAATCATGAATTAAGGTTGTAACTAAAATGTTTCATGCAAACTTGTATTTGTAAATAGTTTGTAACTCAACACTTGGATGCGCATATCAATGATATGGCATAGAAACTTGCACTTAGTTTAATAAATTTTACAAATTTAGCTTTTCAAGTCGGCTTAATCACTACAAAATAGCAATATGCTAGAAAATACAAAAAAAATACTAATGGTTGATGACGATTTGCGCATGCGCGAATTATTACAACGCTACCTAACCGAGCAAGGTTTTTCTATTAACACCGTATCAGATGCCAAAGAAATGACCTTGTTTTTAGCGGCAGAATCTGTAGACTTATTGATATTAGACCTTATGTTACCAGGTGAAGACGGCTTATCGATTTGCCGTAGATTAAGGGGTGAAGGCTTATCTACTCCCATTATCATGCTCACCGCGCGCGGAGATGAAGTAGATAGGATTATCGGACTAGAAATGGGCGCAGATGATTACTTGCCTAAACCATTTAATCCACGCGAATTATTAGCTCGCATTAATGCGGTATTACGACGTCATGAGCACTCACCCAATGCAGCGGCTGAAAGTGAAACCATATTTATCTTTGGTGACTTTATATTTGATTCTGCCACCCGCAGTCTCACACGAGGCGGCATGAGCATCACGATTACCAGCGGTGAATTTGCTCTATTGAAAGTATTTACTGAGCACCCGCGCCAACCACTTTCACGCGACAGACTGATGCAGCTCGCTCGTGGTCGTGAACTCGACATCTTTGATCGTAGCATTGACGTGCAAGTATCGCGTTTACGCAGACTCATTGAAACAGATTCAGCGCACCCACGCTACCTGCAAACCATGTGGGGATTTGGCTATGTGTTTATTCCGGACGGCGAAACGGCTAATTAACTAGGTGTTGATTGCTAATTAAGTAATCAACTTAATTTAGCTGCTAATACTCAACGTGACAAAATTCTTACCGCGCTCCCTACTTGCAAGGCTGATGTTTTTAATCGCGTTTTTACTTGCCATTAGTCAGTACACATCGCTTAAAGTATTCGATTACTTTGACCGCGTTCCACGTGCTACCACTGCCGCCTTACAAGCGGTGACCGTCGTAAACTATACGCGTGCGTCATTAATAGCTTCTGATGAAAGCCGCCGCACCGCATTGCTTTCTGAACTGTCAGGGCGCGAAGGTGTGCGGGTGTATCCAGCAGACTTTTTAGAGGAAATCGAACCACTTCCTAACGACCCATTTATTCAATTAGTCGCCGAAAAAATTCGTGAGCGTTTGGGTATTGAAACCATTGTCACCGCTAATCATTATGGTATTCCAGGGTTATGGGTGAGCTTTAATGTAGATCAAGATGATTTTTGGGTGGTGATTCCACGTATTCAAGTAGATCGTCCATTCCCTTGGCATTGGCTAGGTTGGGGCGTGATTGTGTTACTACTGTCGCTGATTGGCGCCTATATTATTGCCGCACGCATTAATCGCCCTCTTAGCTTACTTATACATGCAGCGGACCGCTTACGTAATGGCGAACCAGCCCCCAAATTACCTATTGATACGCTAGACGACTTAAGCGAAGTAAGTCGTACATTTAACGATATGTCTGAATCATTAGCTCGCCTAGATAGTGAGCGCACGCTCTTGCTAGCGGGTGTTTCGCATGATATCCGCACACCGTTAGCGCGTCTGCGTCTAGCAGTAGAGATGCTGCCTGATGATGCGTGTAACCATTTAAAACATGGCATGATAGAAGATATTGGCGACATGGATAATATCATCCATCAGTTTTTAGATTTTGTGCGTGGCGTTGAAGGTGAGCCAACTCAAATGATGGATGTGAACACTTTACTCGCCACATTAGCTGAGCGTCAAAGCCGTGCTGGACATGAAATCAAGTTAAAGTTAGCCCCAACTTACTACATTCCATTGCGCCCACTGGCCATGCAACGCTTGCTAGATAACTTAGTAGGTAACGCCTATAAATACGGCAAAGGCGAAGTGGAAGTGGTGAATAAGATTACCGTAGATAAAATCATCATCAGCGTGTTAGATAACGGCCCTGGTGTTCCAGAAAAGCATACTGAGCGATTACTACGTCCATTTGAACGCATGGATAGCGCTCGCAATGCTAGCGAAGGTGGAAGTGGCTTAGGGCTTGCAGTTGCAAACCGCATTGCCAAACTGCATCAGGGTAGCTTACAACTTATTAATCGACCCGAGGGCGGTTTAGAAGCAAGGTTAACTTTACCCATAAAAAATTAGATTACTTTTAACTGGTTTTGTTATTATCACTCTCAAACCATGCGAGCTTTTGGCGTAACTTTACAACCTCACCAATAATAGTTAAGCAAGGCGCTTTGATTTTGGCTTCCGCTACTTTTTCAGCTAAATCAAGCACCGTTGCAGTGAGAACGCGCTGCCTGATGGTTGTACCTTGTTGCACAACTGCTGCTGGCATATCGGGTGGTACGCCGTGTGCTATCAACTGCTTGCAAATTTCTGCCATACCAATAAGACCCATATAAATGACTACAGTTTGTTTAGGTCGCGCCATGGCAGCCCAATCTAAATCAACAGTGCCGTCTTTAAGATGCCCGGTAATAAACAAGCAGCTCTGTGAGTAATCGCGATGCGTAAGTGGAATACCCGCATAGCTAGAAACACCATTGGCTGCTGTAATGCCAGGTACTACCTGAAATGGCACACCTTGCTCCATGAGTGTTTCAATTTCTTCACCACCACGACCAAAAATAAAAGGGTCGCCCCCTTTAAGGCGCAATACGCGTTTGCCCTCAAGCGCAAGTTTAGCAAGTAGGAAATTAATTTCTTCTTGAGGTAAAGTGTGTTGGTCGCGCGCTTTACCCACATAGATGAGTTCAGCATCGCGTCGCACTAACTCCATTACTTCAGGGCTGACTAACTTATCGTATACGCATACATCACATTGCTGCATTAAACGTAGTGCTCTTAAAGTGAGCAAGTCTGGGTCACCAGGACCGCCCCCAACTAAATAAACTTCACCATGATGCTGAATATCAGCTTGTTCACTAATCAAGTTGCTTAATAACTCACGTGCTGCAGACTCCTGCCCTGCTAATATCCGCTCAACCACAGGGCCTTGTAAGACACCTTCCCAGAAAATACGTCGCTTTTGCGTGGTGGAAAACTTGGCTTTCACAGCATCTCTAAAATCCCCCGCCACTGTGGCAATGCGACCATAAGTAGCGGGTAACATGGTCTCAATTTTAGTACGAATATAGCGTGCCAATACAGGCGCATTACCTTCAGATGAAATCGCAATCACGATGGGTGATCTATCTACAATCGATGCCATGGTAAATGAACATAAAGCAGGTGCGTCTACCACATTCACAGGAATATTTCTTTTTTTAGCTTCTAATGAGACGATTTCATTTACTGCCTCATCATCAGTGGCCGCAATCACGATGACCGCGCCATCGAGCTGTTCAGGTGAGAAATGTGCGTTCACATAAACCAGCTTTTTATCGTCTACAAGTTGTTGCAACTCATGGCAAAGTTCGGGTGAGACCAGCACTATATTGGCTTGTGCTTTCAACAACATGATTACTTTGCGCGTAGCTACATCGCCGCCGCCAATCACCACAGAATTGCGTTGTTTTAAATCAATAAAAATAGGAAGTGCTTGCATTACTTTATAATCCTTGGGGTGGTTCTTAGCATTTAACTTGGAAACATCGCAGTAAGCTAAAACACGATTTAGCTGAAGTTTTTAATAGCATCACTCACTATTTTGTTAAATTGTGCTGTTGAGTAATCACTCACCACGCTTTTATGTCCATTGCGCGCTAAAGTCTCGCGTAAGTTTGGATTTGTTAAAAGTTCAACACAGCCACTAATCAGCTCTGCCTCATTTTTGGCTACTAATAAAGACTCTCGATGTTGTAACTTTTCGTATCCATACTGAGCATGGTGCGATATTAAACAAGTTCTCTGATAAAACATGGATTCTAAAATTTTTATTTTAGTGCCCCCACCTTCAAATAAAGGTACCACTGTAAAAGCGGCATTTTGGTATTCATCTTCCAACTCTTCTACAAAACCAATAATGTTGATCGTTTTGTCATGCGTATATTTTTGCCGCATGTCTTCCCAACCACCAGAACCCACAATTCTCAATGTTGCGTCTGTTACTTGAGCCTTTATTTTTGGCCAACAATGTGTAATGAAGCGCTCAATACCTTCTACATTCACTTTGTGGGCAAAAGCACCTACAAATAGTACTACTTTAGAATTCAAAGCCTCTGGCAAAGGATGAATTGAAACTTTATTATTTGGAATGTACGCAATATTCGGCAATACTGATTTTGATCTATGGGGTGTTTTCTGTAAATCTGAATCACTCGCCAACCAAACATGGCTGAATTTTGGCAGCATCACTTCTAGAATGCTAATAGTCTGTTTCAATTGATGTTTTAAGGCTAATTTTTTTATGACGCTTAATTCACGCCGACCTAACTTAGATTTTATGACAGCATCATCGCTATCATCCAAATCTAAAACGAATGGCGCATTAGTTAAATCTAAAATACCAGACTGCGCAATTGGTTTCAAATAACGTCCAACTACGACATCATACTGGCTTTTGCTGAGGAGTTTTTTTGTGGTAACAACAGCATGACTGTCAGCGAGATACAAATACTTGGTCGCGCCAAATGTTCTCGCTAGCTTATCTAAAAGATTCGGAAATAAAGGGCGAAAAAACCGCCACGCGCCAATTTCCGCGCACGCTAATAGTTTAGTCGACGAGTAAAAATGAGCATCCATAAACGACTCGCTCACAAACTCGGCTTCACCAAAGTAATCTAAGACCAAAACATCTACTTTACCCATGAGTTTTAAAGCGTTAAAAATCAATAGCGTGCGCTGACCACCACCAGTTTTTGAAGTGCAAGCATAAGAAGGAACAATCAGTAAAATATTTAAAAGGCGTGCATTAATATTACTCATCTAAGTTTTGTAGCTTGCCGTTGTATTTTGGTCATTATATAAAAATTATCTCTTTCTAATGCAATTATTAAATGAATATTGAGTGCATTTAATTCGCGGATAAATATTATTCCGATACAATATTATCTTGTAGAAAATCACTTTACTCAATGAACTCAATTAAAAAAGTTTTTATTAAAACATTCGGTTGCCAGATGAACGAATATGATTCATCGCGCATCGCGGATATGCTGGCAATGTCAGACGGCATGGTGGAAACTGACACGCCAGATGATGCAGATGTCATCTTGCTCAACACTTGCTCAGTCCGCGAAAAAGCCGAAGAAAAAGTATTTAGCCATTTGGGGCGTTTTATACCGTTAAAAAAGGCTAATCCTAATCTAGTAATTGCGGTGGGCGGCTGCGTTGCCAGCCAAGAAGGTGCGCATATCATCGAACGTGCGCCTTATGTTGATGTGGTATTTGGTCCACAAACTTTACACCGCTTGCCAGATTTAATTAACGCTAAGCGCAAAACTGGTCAATCTCAAGTTGATATTAGCTTTCCTGAAATTGAAAAGTTTGATCACTTGCCTCCACCACGGGTAGAAGGTGCCACAGCATTTTTATCCATTATGGAAGGTTGCAGTAAGTATTGTAGCTTCTGCGTTGTGCCTTACACGCGTGGCGAAGAAGTCTCCCGCCCTTTTGATGACATACTGACTGAGGCTATACAATTAGCTTCGCAAGGCATCAAAGAAATCACTTTACTTGGTCAGAACGTAAATTCTTATCGTCATGAAAATGAAGGCCAAGATGGTCAAGTACAGCAAACTGATTTAGCATTACTTATTGAATATATTGCAGAAATTCCACAAATTGAGCGTATCCGCTTCACTACCAGCCACCCGAATGAGATGAACCAATCGTTAATTGATTGCTTTGCTAATATTCCAAAATTAGCGGCGCAATTGCACTTGCCTGTGCAGGCCGGCTCTGACCGCATACTTATGGCCATGAAGCGTAACTATACGGCACTGCAATATAAGTCGACTATTCGTAAGCTCCGCATCGCCAACCCTAAGCTCACATTTACTTCAGACTTTATTATCGGCTTCCCAGGTGAATCTGAATTTGAATTTGAAGCAACGGCAAAACTAATGACCGATGTAGGTTTTGATAATAGTTTTAGCTTTCTATATAGTCCTCGCCCAGGCACACCCGCTGCCTTCTTAAAAGATGACACGCCGCAAGAGGTGAAACTAGCGCGTTTAATCAAGCTACAAGCCATTAACGAGGCTAGCGGAAAAGCTATTTCCGAAGCTATGTTAGGCACGACACAGCGCGTGCTCATCGAAGGCGCATCTTGGAAAGACAGCAATCTGCTTGCTGGCAAAACCGATAATAACCGCGTAGTAGATATTGCTGGAGAACCGAATCTTATCCATCAATTTGTGAAAGTAAAGATTACAGATGTCAGCAATCCACGTAGATTAATCGGCGAGATCATTCATTAAATGCAAATTACCCTTACCCCTGAAGATAACCTACGCCTTGCCAACTTATGTGGCACGCTGGATGAAAACATCAAGCAAATTGAAAATGCGTTGGATGTAGGCATAAACCGTCGCGGCACTAACTTTACTTTAATGGGCGATACACACAATATGCGACTTGCAGCGCAGCTACTAGAGAACTTTTATGTGCGCGCTAAAAAACCCATCAGCTTAGAAGAAATTCAATTAGGCTTAGTTGAAATCAACAAAATGAATGTTGAAGATGTAGTGATTTCTTCTGCGCCAGTGCTCATGACACGCCGCAGTGAGTTACATGGCAGAACGCCGCGCCAAGTTTCATATTTGCAACAAATTCAAAATCACGATATTACGTTTGGCATTGGCCCCGCTGGAACAGGTAAAACTTATTTAGCCGTTGCTAGCGCGGTAGATGCCATTACGCGCGATTTGGTAAAACGCATTATTTTAGTACGCCCGGCGGTTGAAGCTGGCGAACGTTTAGGCTTTTTACCAGGTGATTTAAACCAAAAAGTAGACCCCTATTTACGTCCTTTATACGATGCACTCTACGACTTAGCAGGCTACGATACGGTGAATAAAATGTTTGAACGTGGCGCAATTGAAGTCGCCCCACTCGCGTACATGCGTGGGCGCACACTAAACCAAAGTTTTATTATTTTAGACGAAGCACAAAATACCACGCCTGAACAAATGAAGATGTTTTTAACTCGCATCGGCTTTGGTACTAAAGCAGTCATTACAGGGGATGTTACGCAAATCGACTTACAGCGCCACCAAAAAAGTGGCTTAGTAGAAGCACAAAAAGTGCTAAAAGATATTAGAGGCATCGCCATGACGCATTTTTTATCTGCTGATGTCGTGCGCCATCCATTAGTACAAAAAATTGTTAACGCATATGAAGCTTACGAAAAAACTGATTAATAAAATCCAGCCTCAAGCTCTCATACAAGACCGACCAGACAATGCCACAACTCGCTATTACCTTCCAAAATGTTAGCACTGAAGAAAATATACCCGCTAAAAATGATTTCAAGAAGTGGGCAAAATCCTCGCTGCGTATAGATACTGAAGTCACTATCCGCATTGTAGATGCTGACGAGGCGCGAAGTTTAAATCACGAATACCGCGGTAAAGATTATGCTACCAATGTGCTTACATTTTCTCTAACAGAGGAGCCGCACTTAATGGGCGATATTATTTTGTGCGCAGAAGTCATCGCTCAAGAAGCGCTCATGCAAAACAAGCCGTTAATTGCGCATTACGCACATTTAACCGTGCATGGTATCTTGCATTTGCACGGTTATGATCATGAAACTGAAGCACAAGCAGGATTAATGGAATCGATTGAAACACAAATTGTCACCAAATTGGGGTATGCTAACCCTTATCTTATTACTGAGGATGCCAACTAAATGGCCACCGAGTCGGAAAAACGTACCACGCAAGAAAACACAAAAGAAAAGCCCAGTTTACTAGAGCGCCTCAGCCATTTTTTGCTACGCGAACCTGAAGACCGCGAACAACTCGTTGAATTACTTCACGGTGCTTATGAAAACAGCCTGATGGATGCCGATTCACTCGCCATGATAGAAGGCGTACTGCAAGTCAGCGAAATGCAAGTACGCGACATTATGATTCCGCGCTCACAGATGGATGTTATCGACATCACTGATTCACCAGAAAAGTTTATTCCGCATGTGATAGTCACTGCCCACTCACGATTTCCTGTGATTGAGGATGATAAAAATGATGTCATTGGCATTTTGCTCGCTAAAGATTTATTGAGGTATTACGCTGGTGAAGATTTTGAAGTGCGCGACATGTTACGCCCTGCGGTATTTATCCCCGAATCAAAGCGCCTCAATATTTTGCTAAAAGAATTCCGTAGTAATCGCAATCATATCGCTATTGTAGTAGATGAATATGGCGGCGTAGCAGGCATGGTAACGATTGAAGATGTGCTGGAACAAATCGTAGGTGATATTGAAGATGAGTACGACTATGACGAAGATGAAGATAACATTCTGCAAGATGGTCACGGTAAGTTTCGTGTAAAAGCACTCACAGAAATTGGCGATTTTAATGAAATTATTGGTACCGTGCTCAGTGATGAAGAGTTCTCAACGATTGGCGGCTTAGTGGTAAATCAATTTGGTCACTTGCCAAAACGTGGAGAACATGTGAGCTTTGATGGATTAAGCGTAACCGTGGTTAGAGCCGATAGTAGGCGTTTACATTCTATTTTGGTGGAAGTATTAAAAGACCAAACTGAGAACTAAATACACACTTAATTCACCTGTAACAATTGAACAAAAAAGTACAAAATTGCTAATATTGTTAAGGAACTAATTGTTTTAAAAACTGCTCTTAAATGTAGATTTAGAAGCGCTAATGTTATGTTTTTAAATAACTTAATTAATAATTAACAAAACTGTTAGGGAAAAACTATGAAAACTAAGGCGATTTCAGGCTATCTATCTGCATTATTACTCACTTCCACATTGGGTTTATGGACACTTTGTTTAAGCGAGCTGGCTTTTGCAAATGACCCTACTCAAATGATGCCTGTGACAGCGGGCGACTTACCCACCTCTGAAAAAGAGTTTGTGGCAGCGATTCATCAGTTTGATAAAAAACAAATTATAGAAAAACTAGGTGAACCAAGTGACGCAGATGATGTAAAAATCAAAGGTTCTGATAAGGTAGTTGCATCTATTTGGCACTATCATTATCTAAATACCAGCCCTGATGGTGAGTATTACCAAACAACTGAATTGGATTTTATTGATGACAAAGTGGTGGTGGTGGTGTTTTTAAACAACGATGGCAAAGATGTGGATGCCGGACAAAAATATGATGTACCTGACGTCAAAGCCAAGATGTAATCATGCTTATTTAGATGTTAAAAATAGAACATTATAAATAAAAGGGCGTTTGAAACGCCCTTTTATTACTCAATCATCAAATTAAGTAATTAATATTTAAATTTATTTTTTGAGTGAATCGCGAATTTCACGCAACAATAAATATCATCTGGTGTCGTTGGTAAATCGGCAGGCGCTTGCTCTTTTTTTAAGTCTATTTACTTGTTTAACCGACATAAAAATCACAAAAGCCAAAATCAAAAGTTAATTAAAATAGTAATAAAATTACCATAACCTAATACTGGCACACCTGTTTTAGTCAGTGCCGCATAAGTATTTTCAACCCCTGCAGGTACTGCGCCTAATTTAACATACAAGTTTGAAAATCTGGGCTACCAAATACTGCGCTCACTAATGGCATGAGGATATCTTTAACCATTGAATCAACAATTTTACCAAAAGCTGCACCGATAATCACACCTAAGGCCAAGTCAACTACATTACCCTTCATCACAAAATCTTTAAATTCTGAACTAATGGTCATCCTATATCCCCTTGTTATTAAATAATAAAATTTTTATAGTCATATAAAACAACGACATTGCATATTGACTTTACCTACCAACGTTGTCAACCATCTCAATGTAGTAATAATGCAAACAAATGTAAACTTAAATTGAATGCAGTTACAATAACATCCAATAAAATTTTGGTCTTACTTTGATGGCTCAATTAAATGTAATGCAAAAAAACATCCGTTTAATCATGGCTTTTTTATTAGGTACTATCAGTGTGCTGGCCTTTGCGCCATATTACTTTTACTTAATTCCAATTTTCACACTGGCTGGATTGTTTTACTTATGGCAAGAATCAAGCAGCACTAAGCAGGCGGCGAAATTAGGGTTTATGTTTGGCCTAGGGCTTTTTAGTATAGGTATTTATTGGATTTATATTAGCTTGCACGATTTTGGTGGCATGCCATGGTGGATGGCAGGTTTTGCAACTTTTGTGCTGTGTGCGTTTTTATCGTTGTTCCCCGCAACGGTTGCATTTTTAAGTAAGCGATGTGGTCATTTATTATTGAGTATTCCTGTATTTTGGGCATTATCTGAGTGGGTACGTAGCTGGATTTTTACGGGTTTTCCTTGGCTTACCCTCGGCTATAGTCAGGTACCAGGTAGCCCACTTGTAGGCTTTATGCCTATCATTGGCGTATATGGGGTTTCATTCATCACCGTATTAATCGCAGGATTAATCGCACTGTGTTTCAATCATACAAAACCAGAGCGACTTAAAACTTTCATCGCAATAGTCATCATTGCTTTGGTAGGCGGGCTACTCAAGCTAACGTCGTGGACAAACCCAATCGGTCTTCCGCTTAGCGTTGCCCTGTTACAGGGCAACGTTGGGCAAGATATCAAATGGTCACCCGAAACAGCAGAGCACACCTTGCAAACTTACTTAAGTATGGCGGAACAAAGCCATGCAAAGCTAATTGTGCTGCCAGAAACAGCTTTGCCTATGCTTGCAAACCAAATTCCTGAGCAATCAATTTTAGCCTTTAAAAATCATGCTTTAAAAAACCAGGGAGATATCTTAATTGGCGCAGTTGAAGGTATTTTAAAGGCAAACCAAACTGAGCCTAATGCTTATTTTAATAGTCTGTTAAGTATTGGCACGGCACCCGCACAAACGTACCGAAAATCTCATTTGGTACCGTTTGGCGAATTTATACCGCTTAAAAATGTATTCGGTTGGATTTATCGTGACTGGCTTAATATTCCGTTAAGCGATTTATCGCGCGGAGGGCTCCAGCAACCCATGCTGCTCAGTGGTCAGCAAGTAGCTATCAACATTTGCTATGAAGATGTGTTTGGCGAAGAAATCATTCACCAATTACCGCAGGCAACTTTGCTTGTTAACGCGAGTAATGATGCATGGTATGGAGATTCTTTTGCCGCGTATCAGCACTTGCAATTTTCGCAAGCGCGTGCAATTGAAACAGGGCGGACCATGTTGCGCGCAACCAATACCGGTGCAACCGCGATGATAAATCCGCAAGGTGAGGTTTTAGCGCATGCTCCTCACTTTAGCCAAACCACGCTCAATGTGATGGCACAAGGCTATGGTGGCGTTACGCCCTACATACGGTGGGGTAATGTACCCATTATTAGCTTTTTATTACTTGCGGCTAGTGGGTTATTTATTCGCGCATGGAAACATAAAAAGTTAAAAATAGCTAATTAAAGCGGCTGCACGTCGTGTAAGGGCAACCCAATTCGCCCTCAACAATTACTGCCAATGGATTGATTTTAGAGAAGATAGCGACAAAGGCTTTATGCATTTGCTCTAGCTCTGGCGTGGATGGCTGCGCAATTTTGTTGAGCTCAACGCTACTATCCACATAAGTTTTTGCAAGGGGGCCAGCTTTTATAACAGCCTCATTGGTTTTTAAGGCGGCTGCTTGCGTAAATACTGAACTAAAAGCATCCTCTCTAGTTTGGCAATATTGGTGCAATGCACTCCAAAACTGCTCCTGCTCTGGCTTGTTATAAGTCTTAGTTAAATCAGTAACTAACACTTGGCATTTTGCAAATTGTCTTGGCGCTGCGGTGGCAATAAAGTCTTTCTCATTGGCTGTTTGTGTATTACAAGTTTTTAATCTTAGTAAAAATGGCGCGTTGTCCGCCTGTTTGTAAAGCTCATTAGCCGCCGCATCTATACAATTGTTTACCGCAGGAAACCCTGAATAAACCGCACTTGGGTTACCTAAACCTATACTCCCCAACACAGTACTGAGCTTAGCTAAATTAAGCTGATTTTTCATTTTTGCATCATAGTAATGACCATATCCAGCCGCAATACATACAGCGGGCAACAAAAAAAATGCGGCAACAAATGCCTGTTTAGTCGCTTGATAACGATAAGCGATGACTAAAATAAACGTCATGAATGTGCCCATGACCAATCCACCCAAATGCGCAGCATTATCAACGTTAGATATGGCACCAGCGCCAAATGTCAGTACCAAGCTGATCACTAAGCTAGATAGCGGGATCTCACTACGGGATTTATTTTTTACCGCATACACAATCCCCACACCAAAAATTCCTAAAATAGCGCCAGATGCACCACAACTGATAAATAAATGTCCATTACGCGCAATTGCACTTAACAAACTACCCGTTAAGCCAGATAAAATATAAATAGCAGTAAAATAAGTTGCGCCTACTTTAGGCTCTAAAATACGGCCTAATGCCCATAAACCCAGCATATTCATGCCTATATGTAAAAAACTTACATGCAAAAACATGCTGGTGAACAATCGCCAATATTCGCCTGCAAACACTAAAGTGGGTACGTTCGCGCCCCAATCGATTAAAAAAGAATCATGTGCTAAATCAGTAAAAGCACGGGTATCTAATAAGCCTAAGCTTAAGTAAACCGCGATATTAGTTAATACAAAAAATGTAGTGGCTGGAGTAGCGCGTAACATGTGAATAAATCGAGAAAATTGCATGTAAAACTAATCCTTCAAGCTGACTTTAGGGTGCCTCTATAGGCTCAACAGTAGTATAACCAATAGTATAAAACTAACAGTGCTTTTTAGATTGTGCAAAAAGAAGTAAAATCAAGCTTACTTTAATCATTGCAGAATAGCTTACCGCAATTGCTTAACAGCATAGCTAGTTAGCCGCTAACCAATAAAAACTATGTCATCACCAACAACCGCAAAATCAATCACCTTTCAACAAATTATATTAACGCTGCAAAGCTACTGGGCAGACTACGGTTGTGCGCTGTTGCAGCCGTATGATATAGAAGTGGGCGCTGGCACATCTCATACAGCTACATTTTTACGCTCACTGGGTCCAGAACCGTGGAAAGCCGCTTATGTGCAACCTAGCCGCCGCCCGAAAGACGGCCGTTATGGTGAGAACCCAAACCGTTTACAACAGTATTATCAATATCAAGTCGTGCTTAAACCAGCACCCGCTAATATTTTAGAACTATATTTAGGCTCATTGGAAGCATTGGGATTTGACCTGAAACAAAATGACATCCGCTTTGTTGAAGATGACTGGGAAAACCCCACCTTAGGCGCATGGGGCTTAGGCTGGGAGGTCTGGTTGAATGGCATGGAAGTCACGCAATTCACTTATTTCCAACAGGTGGGGGGCATTGATTGCAAACCTGTTACAGGTGAAATCACCTATGGTTTAGAGCGTTTAGCCATGTATTTGCAGGGTGTAGATAACGTTTACAACCTTACTTGGACAAATAATTTAAGTTACGGCGACGTATATTTACAGAATGAAAAAGAGCAATCGACCTATAACTTTGAACATTCTGATGTCGATTTTCTTTTCACCGCATTTACCGCACATGAAAAAGAAGCACTGCTTTTAATCGAAACCAAATTACCGCTACCTTCTTACGAACAAGTATTAAAGGCGGCTCACACCTTCAACTTACTCGATGCACGCGGCGCAATCAGTGTGACAGAGCGCGCTAGCTACATGGGGCGTATTCGTAATTTAGCGCGTAGCGTAGCCGCAGGCTACTTGGACAGCCGCGCAAAACTTGGCTTCCCGATGGCTCCAAAAAACTGGGCCGATGAAGTGTTATTAAATTTAACAAAAAATGATTCTACAAAGAAAGCAGCAGCATGAGTCCCGAGAACCTATTAGTTGAATTATTTGTAGAAGAACTACCGCCTAAAGTACTTAAAAATCTCGGTGAGGCATTTTCTAGTGTACTAGCCGACACACTGAAAAACCAAGGTTTAAGCAGTGAAAACTCCTTAACGACAACCTTTGCATCGCCTAGACGTTTAGCCGCGCATATTACAAATATAGCGGCAGTCGCAGTAGACAAACAAATTTCACAAAAACTTATGCCCGTGAAAGTAGGGCTAGATGCCAATGGCAATCCGACACCCGCATTATTAAAACGCTTGGGTGGATTCAACCTAGATGCCTCTGCCGTATCTCAACTTAAACGGGAAATGGATGGCAAAAATGAGGCCTTGTTTCTAGATATTACCATTAAAGGCGCAACTTTAAGCGATGGTTTACAAAATGCAATCAATGAAGCCTTAGCTAAACTACCGATCCCTAAAGTCATGACTTATCAACTAGCTGATGGCTGGACTAGCGTAAACTTTGTTCGTCCTGCACATGGCTTAGTCGCTTTACACGGTCAAGATATTGTAAATATTAGCGTGTTAGGTTTAACATCAACTAACGTCACATATGGCCACCGCTTTGAAGCCAGTGTTTCACCATTAGTGATTAAAAATGCCGACACCTACGCTGAACAACTTAAAACCGAAGGCGCTGTCATTGCCAGTTTTGAAGAGCGCCGCAATGAGATTACACGCCAATTATCAGCCGCTGCTACTAAATTAGACTTAAAGCCAATTGAAGATGATGCCTTGCTAGATGAAGTCACAGCGCTAGTTGAGCGCCCCAATGTATTGGTCGGTGAGTTTGAAACTGAATACTTAGAGGTACCGCAAGAATGTTTGATTTTAACGATGAAGGCGAATCAAAAATACTTTCCATTATTAGATAGCAACAACAATCTTACCAATCAATTTTTAATCGTCAGTAATATTAGTCCTAACGACCCAAGTGCGGTGATTGGTGGTAATGAGCGTGTGGTGCGTCCACGATTGGCTGATGCTAAATTCTTCTTTGACCAAGATCGTAAAAAAACTTTAGAGAGCCGTTTAGAGTCTTTAAATAAAGTGGTTTACCACAACAAGCTTGGCTCTCAAGGTGAGCGTACCCAACGTGTTCGTGCGATTGCCCAGGCCATTGGGCAGCAACTGGGTGGTGACGATTTAGCAGCAAAAGCCGACAAAGCCGCGCTACTCGCCAAAGCAGATTTAGTGACTGATATGGTCGGTGAATTCCCAGAGTTACAAGGCATTATGGGACGCTATTATGCACAACATGAAGGCTTGGATAATGATGTCGCTTTTGCGATTGAAGACCATTACAAGCCACGTTTTGCAGAGGATAATCTCCCAAGAAATCTAACAGGTATTTGTGTGGCCTTAGCTGACAAACTTGAAACTCTAGTTGGGATGTTTGGAATAGGAAACATTCCAACAGGGGATAAAGATCCATTTGCCTTACGTCGCCATGCTTTAGGTGTAATTGGGTGCATTGAAGCACTAGACTCTTCCAATAAATTTGGAGCTAACTTCAAAGTAGATATCATTAGCTGGCTTAATATTGCATTAGCACAGCTTAAAAAGTTTGAAGTTCCGCAAGTAACAATCGATCTTGTTTATGACTTTATTCTTGAAAGAAGATGGAATCAGCTAGCTCCACTTTTTGGTATAGAAATTGTTGGCTCAGTAATTACAATACGCCCACCAATTAATCAGATTATGAAACGAGTTAACGCAGTTCTAGCATTTAATAAACTTTTAGAAGCGCCAGCCCTAGCCGCAGCCAACAAACGTATAGGCAACATCCTGAAAAAAGTCGAAGCTGAAGTTAAAGCTGAAGTTAATACTAACTTATTGCAAGAACCTGCTGAAATCGCATTGAACGAAGCATTAAGCAAAGTAAAACCAGAAGCTGATAAGTTATTCGAAGCTGGAGATTACATTGCATCGCTCAAGTCACTCGCCTCTCTGAAAGCGCCTGTAGATGCTTTCTTTAATAACGTAATGGTAAATGCAGATGACCCTGCCCTTAAGGCAAACCGTCTAGGTTTACTAGCGACCTTACACACTGCGATGAATCGTGTTGCGGATTTATCTAAGCTTGCAAGCTAGTGATTGCAAGTACAAGTACAATGTATTTATCGAAAGCAATTATAAAGGACGTCAATTAATGAAATTAGTTATTTTAGATCGCGATGGCGTTATCAACAAAGATTCTGCTAATTTCATTAAAAAACCCAATGAATGGATTCCAATTCCTGGGAGTTTAGAAGCTATTGCCTTGCTCAACCAAGCTGGCTTTCGCGTTGCAATGGCTACTAACCAATCTGGCATCAGTCGCGGCTTGTTTGATATGGTAACGCTCAATTCCATCCACGATAAAATGCACCGTGCTTTAGGACAAATTGGTGGTCGCATAGATGCTCTGTTTTACTGCCCACATGCGGCAGATGAGCACTGCGAATGTCGTAAGCCAAAAACTGGGATGATTGAGGAAATCGGCTTACGTTTTTCTACTCAATTAAAAAATGTACCGGGTGTGGGTGATTCTTTACGCGACTTGCAAGCCTTTGCTGATGCGGGTTGTCAGCCTATTTTAGTGCGCACAGGCAAGGGTGAAGATACGCTAGCAAACAGTAAACAAGCCGATAAAGGGTTACCACCTAATACATGGATTTGTGCAGATTTAGCAGATGCCGCCCACTGTATTATCAGTGAGTACTCATCATCAAAAGAAACGACTTAAGCCCAACACACACTGCTCATTTATGCTATTTTTACGTTCATTCATATTCACGCTCGGCATGTGGATTTTCACCCCGCTATTTATGACCTCTGCCTTATTTATCGCGCCACTCACTGCTATCACCCGCTACAAATATATTTCAAATTGGGCAAAAATCATGCTCTGGTGGTTGCGCATCACTTGTCACATTACCCATCGCGTTATTGGAACAGAAAACATTTCCGACCATCCAAGTATTATCTTATCCAAGCACCAATCTGCTTGGGAAACACTGGCTTTTCAGACCATATTTCCACCTCAAGTATGGGTATTAAAACGTGAGTTACTGTGGATTCCATTTTTTGGCTGGGGTTTAGCGCTCACCTCACCTATTGCGATTGACCGCAGTGGAGGTCGCGAGGCACTTAAACAGCTGGCAGCTCAGGGTAAAGACAGATTAAAACGTGGATTTTGGGTGGTGATTTTCCCTGAAGGCACTCGTGTAGCACCGAATATGACGAGTAAATTCCATATTGGCGGCGCATGGTTAGCTAGCCACTCTCAAGCAACGGTAGTACCTGTGGCACATAACGCTGGCGAATTTTGGGGTAAGAATTCATTTATAAAAAAACCAGGTGTTATAACCACAAGCATTGGCAAAGCGATTAATTGCAGAGGCATGAAGCCGGATGCCATTAATACGCAAGTGGCAACATGGATTAATGATGAAATGTTACAACTTAAGCAGTATTCTTAAACATTATTTATCATGGCAGAATTCCAGCTTTTACTCAAAAATGGTGAGGTTATTCCCTACCAACTGCAACGCACCACACGCCGCACAGTTGGCTTAAAAATCAGCGCTACTGGTTTAGTGATTCATGCGCCCAAACGTATTTCACAAGTGCAGCTAGAAAGCCTAATTTTACCCAAAGCGGATTGGATACGTAAAAAACTAGCTGCGCAATTGGCTAACAAAGTGGATGCCATACAATGGAAAAATGGTGAGCCGCTATTATTTTTAGGCAACGATATTGCATTAGAAGTGAAGCATGATGCGCGTAACAAAGCACTTACGTTTGATGCAGGTGTTTTGACAGTAGCGCAAATTAATATTGACGATACAACAACTATCCAACGTAAAGTCATATTATGGTATCAAAAACAAGCATTACCAGATTTTGCGCGCCGCTTAGAGGTTTTATCAGCTAAGCTGGGTGTGCCTAAACCACAGTTATTTCTATCTAACGCTAAATCGCGATGGGGCAGCTGCAACTCTCTCAAAGAAGTGCGACTCAATTGGCGGTTGATGCTGGCACCGCCACATATCATCAACTACGTCATCTGCCACGAATTAGCACACCTAAAAGAGATGAATCACTCAACTAAGTTCTGGGCGGTTGTCGGCAGTATTTATCCTGATTATAAACAGGCAGAAAAAGACCTCAAAGTATGGTCGCCGCAGTTACACCGGCTATAAATTCCATCCCCAACTCCTAGGTCGTATTCTTACACCGTAAAGCATGTTAGTATTTTTTTGTCGTTGCGTTATATTTTTATTGAATTGGCTTATTGTTAAATAATATAAAAACTAAGGGTGCTAACATGGATTTTCAAAAATCAATTAAAACTTGTTTAAACAAATATGCCGATTTTTCTGGAGGTGCATCACGTTTAGAATAGTTGTGATTTATGCTGTTTTATATTTTGACATATATCGGCTTAGCCATTGTGGCTGGCATCCTGCATTTACCTCTATTACTTGCGCTCATTTTAGGCTTGTTCATACTTGGCATCGCTGCTGCCGCTAGACGCTTGCATGACACAGGCAAAAGTGGTTGGTGGCAATTAATCAGCATCATCCCTCTTGTAGGCTTACTACTGATTGTATTTTTAGCGCAAGCCGGAACTGCGGAGGGTGATAAATACGGCGCTCCTCCAATAATTTAAATTCATCAATTCACATGAATTTTGTACAGCTAGGCAGAAAATGTCGCGCTTGTACGAAATATAAACGTTTTTGTGATGATGCCGCATAGAAAATTTTTTTAAAGTTTATGCTGTGGTAAAAACCTGCCATTCATAGACTTAATGATAAACACACCTTGTTAAGCTATACTTTGTTTAATAATAAGCAATTTTCAAATCGCAACACGTAACACCCGATAGTTATTAATAAACACTTTTAATCCAAGTTTTTAATAAATACTAAGGATGCCTACTGTGAAAAAAACTCGCCTAACTCAGCTGGCTTTTTTATTTCATCAACCCCAGCTTTGATTACTGCATGCTCAAATAAAAATGCACCACCTGCTACTGAATCCGCTTCTAAAATGGCCACAAGTATTGGCGCATGAGAAGGCTCACTCTCCGTCGTCGCCTAGTCTGGCTACTTAGAACGCGGTGAATCTGAAAAAGTCATGATTGGGTAACTGGTTTTGAAAAAGAGACTGGCTGTAAAGTCACAGTAAAAACTGCGGGTAGATCAGATGAAATGGTATCGTTGATTAATCAAGGTGGCTACGATTTGGTTACGGCATCGGGTGATGCATCGTTGCGCTTGATTGCAGGTAACAAAGTGCAGGCCATCAATACCGATTTAATCCCCAGTTGTAAAAATATAGACCCGCGCCTGCAAAATGCTGTGTGGCATACCGTAGATAGCAAACATTACGGTACGCCCTACCAACAGGGTCCTAACGTTTTGATGTACAACACGACCGTATTTAAAGAGGCACCAACTAGCTGGGGTGTGATATTTGAGGCGCAAGACTTACCTGATGGAAAGCCCAATAAAGGTCGCGTACTAGGTTTTGAAGCTCCAATTTACATCGCTGAAGCTGCACTTTATTTGATGACCAAAAAACCGGAATTAGGCATTAAAGACCCTTACGAACTCAACGAAATACCATATAAAGCGGCGATTGATTTATTACATGCGCAACGCGACCTAATCCACCGTTATTAGCACGATGATGCCGTTCAAGTAGAAGACTTTACTAAAGAAGGTGTAGTAGCTTCTAGCAGTTGGCCTTATCAAGTGAATATGCTATTAACCGCTAAGCAGCCTATTGCTAGCACTATCCCTACTGAAGGCGCGACTGGCTGGGCAGACACCACCATGATGCACGCAGAAGCGCAGCATCAAAACTGTGCATATAAATGGATGGAACATTCACTATCCAACAAAGTACAAGGTGATTTAGCCTCATGGTTTGGTTTGGTTCGGTGCCTGTTGTGCCAGCCGCTTGTAAAGACAATGCTTTACTCGGTGCTGATGGCTGTAAAACTAACGGGATTTATAACTTTGATAAAATTCATTTTTGGAAAACGTCCACAGCAAAATGCGCCACACAAAAAGGCGCTTGCATCCCTTACGCCACTTGGAGTACAGATTTTGTAGCCGTAGTGGGTAAAAAATAGTTAGTTAATATCCGTCATGCTTACGCAGGTGGGCATGACGGCATATGTTAAGCCCAATGGCTCATTAAAATATTGGCTCATGTAAATAGCAGCCCATAAAAATAGTAACTAATGAAAGTGCGTCTATGAATTCAGAAGTAAAACCATCTGCTATTGAATTTCCTGCCATCGAATTTCCTGCAATAGAATTATTAGCTGTTGAAAAGCGTTTTGATCATACCATCGCCCTCAATAATGTTAATTTCACCGTTAATCAGGGCGAGTTCTTTGCTATGCTAGTGCATTCTGGCTCAGGCAAAACCACATGTTTACGTTTAATCGCTGGGTTTGATTTCCCCGTTCAAGGTAGCATTCAACTAGAAGGTCAGGATATATCATCACTGCCACCATTCAAACCTCCAGTTAATAAAGTATTTCAAGATTACGCGCTGTTTCCACACATGAGCGTATTAGAAAATGTTGCATATGGATTAATGATTAATAAGCAAGATAAAACCAGTTGAGAACGCAAAGCACAAGAACTATTAGAATTAGTACGTTTAGTTACCATCGCAAAACGAAGGCCGTCTGAACTATCTGGCGGATAATGGAAACGAGTAGGCCTTGCGCGTGCATTACCTAAAGAACCCAAAATATTACTCCTAAACGAAACGCTCGGCGCGCTAGATTTAAAACTGCGCGAAGCCATGCAAGCATAGCTTAAACAGTTACAGCAACAATTGGGGCTGACCTTTATATTAGTCACTCATGATCAAGGTGAAGCTTTATCCATGGCTAATCGCGTCGCCGTTTTTTTTAATGAAGATTGTATACAACAGATAGATACTCCTCAGCAGCTTTACAATCATCCCAAAACGTCTTTTGTTGCACGATTTGTTGGTAGCGCTAATGTATAAGATACGCATTTACTTTCAGCTGGCTCTAAAAAGCATAAAATTGCTATTCGACCAGAATATATCGAACTTGGCGGAACAATACCTAGCGGTTATATTGGCTTGCCAGTGTCAGCCATCACCACCTTGTACCAAGGTGCTTTTACCAAAGCGGAATGTATGGTGAGTGCTAATGGATAGGAAAGCCACTTAGCAGTTAATCTCGCAAGTACTAATAAAGTGCTGGCGCAAATAAGCACTGGCAAGGAATTTAAAGCTTATTGGCTACCAGAACACATGGTAGAACTAAGCTAGCAATGAGTGCTTCAACCACCTTAAATCAAGCACACAAAAAACGCATTTGGTCACTGGTGCAATTGCTTTTCCCCGCCTTACTCTGGCTGGCGATTTAATATTTAGGCTCATTATTTGGCTTGCTTTGGCAAAGTGCATATCGAATTGATGATTTTTCTGGGCAAGTTATCCATATCATCGGCTGGCATACGATTTTGCAACAATTCACAAGCGCTAATTTGATATTGTATTGCGCATTGTCACCATGGCCATCGTCGTCACTATTGGCGCGGCTATGTTGGCCTTACCTCTGGCTTATACCATGGTTTTTCATGCAGGAAAACGCCAACGCGCCAAATTGTATGTTGCGATTTTAGCGCCAATGTGGTTAAGCTGTTGGTTAAAGTATATGGCTGGCGTGTGCTACTAAACTGCGAAGATTTAATTTATTGGTCGCTCAATAAAGTTGGCTTAGATGGGTTGTTAGATAGCATATTGCACACTTTCCCAGCAATTGGTGGCGCATCATTGGCGGCGTCATTCCTTGGGATGTTTTTAGTATTTTTATACATGTGGTTACCATTTATAGTGTTACCGATTATTGCAGCGCTAGAACGCGTGCCGCAGAGTTTACTCAACGCCTCTGCCGATTTAGGAGCAACACCCAGCCAAACTTTTTTTAAAGTCACAATACCACTTATTTGGCCGGGCATTATTGCAGGGGGAATTTTTACCTTTTCACTCACTTTGGGCGATTACATCATTCCGCAAGTGGTTGGCGCACTAGGTTATTATATCGGGATGATGTTGTATTTACAGCAAGGTACAGTAGGTAACCTGCCATTAGCAGCAGCGTTTTCATTGGTGCCTATTGTGCTGATTATGCTGTACTTGAGCATGACTAAAAAGCTGAGAGCCTTTGATGCGCTCTTACACCAAATTAACTAATGGCACAACTAATATCTGAATCATATTCGGCAAACCTTTACTTCACTCTGCGTTATTTCTAGCAAGCTACGCAGTCATTGCTTTCATCTACTTACCCATTATTACCATCGCCGTTTATGCGTTTACGTTAGATGACATCAACTTTGCTTTTCCGTCCTCTGGCTACACCACACACTAGTTTTATGTAGCATTTGCACGCAATGACATGTGGTTGGCATTATGGCTATCAATTAAAGTCGCGCTGCTGTCTATTATAGTTGCTATGCCGCTCGGCACACTAACAGCCATTGCACTGACACGTTTAGATTACAAACGTAAAGACTTAATCACTACATTATTTGTCTTGCCAATTGCCTTGCCTGACATTCTCACGGGTTTGGCTTTTTTAAATAGCTTTCGTGGATTAGGCTTACATCCGGGGATGCTAACCATCATTATTTGCCATGCTACATTTTGTATTGTAGTGGTTTATAACAATGTAGTGGCATGGCTACGGCGCATTCCATTGAGCATAGTAGAGGCCTCGTTAGACCTAGGTGCTAACTACTGGCAAACTTTTTATTACGTGATTTTTCCACATTTGCGTTCCGCTTTATTGGCGGGTGGTTTGCTAGTATTTGCGCTATCGTTTGATGAAGTAATTGTGACATTATTCACAGCAGGTGCAGAAAAAACACTGCCGATTTGGATATTCAATGAACTGTTTCGACCACGTGAGCGCCCAGTAACCAATGTAGTGGCATTGGTAGTGATGGTGATCACGTTTATTCCTGTGGTATTAGCTTACAGGCTGGTTAATGATGAAAGTAGGTAGCACAATCTAAACTACAAAAGCTGCTTAATATCGCTTGCAATTTCTGCAGGTTTTTCACCGTAATTAATATAAAGCCTAATGGCGCCAGTTTTATCGTAAACATAAATGCCTGCACTATGATCTAGTGTGTAATCACTTTTGCCTGAAACCTCCACTTTTTTAGCATATATTTTATAAATCGCTACAGTGTCAGCGGTTTGTTTTTCATTGCCACGCAATCCTATAAATCTTTGATCAAACGATGGTACAAATTGTGCAAGTACAGCTTGAGTGTCGCGTGCGGGATCTAATGTAATAAATAATACCTGCACCTCATCGGCCTTTGAACCAAGTAGTTTCATCGTGTTTTTAAGGTCAGTCATGGTGGTAGGGCAAACATCAGGGCAATGCGTATAACCAAAGAATAGAATGATGGCCTTGCCTTTAAAGTCATCCATAACACGCTGCTTGCCCGTGTGGTCTGTCAAATGAAATGTCTGGCTAAAATCCGCGCCTGTAATATCAGTACCCACAAAATGCTGTTTTGGTTTACTTGGGCTGCACGCAACTAAACATGAAAGTAATAGCGGTAAAATTAGAAATAGCGCACGTTTTTTCATCTCAAAAAATCCTAAATTTCAAATGCTAAATTTGAGTAAAAATATCAACTTTTGATTTTAGCACACGCCATAAATGCGCTGCTTTCGATTACAATATTAAATTAGCAAATCATTCAATAAAAGGCTTTAAACATGGCAATACCAACCTCAATGGCAGACCGCGACGGCGTAATTTGGTACGATGGAAAAATGGTAAATTGGCGAGATGCCACCACCCACGTACTGACCCACACATTACATTACGGCATGGGCGTTTTTGAAGGCGTACGCGCATATAAAACCGATGCTGGCACTGCGATTTTCCGCTTAAAAGAACATACAGATCGCTTATTTAGAAGTGCACACATTTTACAAATGAAAATGCCATTTTCTAAAGAAGAGATGATGGAAGCCCAAAAAGCCGAAGTTCGTGAAAATAATCTAGAATCAGCCTACATTCGCCCAATGGCGTTTTATGGTGCCGAGGCGATGGGTATTTCTGCTAAAACACTATCAACCCACGTGATTGTTGCCGCTTGGAAATGGGGTGCATATATGGGGCAAGAGGCCCTAGATAATGGCATTCGTGTAAAAACATCGTCATTCTCACGTCATCATGTGAATATCACCATGTGTAAAGCCAAAGCTAATGGCAACTACATGAACAGCATTTTGGCGCACCAAGAAGCTGCACAAGATGGCTACGATGAAGCATTGTTATTAGACGTTGACGGCTTTGTAGCTGAAGGCTCTGGAGAAAATATTTTTATTATACGTAATGGCAAACTCTACACGCCAGATTTAACTTCCGCACTAGAAGGCATTACTCGCGATACCATCGTGACATTGGCCACCGAGCTAGGCTTACAAATCATAGAAAAACGCATTACGCGCGATGAAGTATATGGCGCAGATGAAGCCTTTTTCACAGGAACCGCGGCAGAAGTTACACCGATCCGCGAGCTAGACCGTCGCGCAATTGGAACTGGCACTGCTGGGCCCATTACTAAACAACTGCAAAGCTTATATTTTGATGTAGTACATGGTAGATCAGCTAAGCATCAACATTGGCTAACATTAGTTAAATAATAAATCTTAGTAACAAGATGTAAGGGCTCGATTCATAGGGCCCTTATTACAAAAAACTAATCTTGCAAAACTGGTTAGATGAAGTAAAGGACATCAAAATGTCAGATGTAAAAGAAATCGAAGTGACCGTGCATGACCTACCTTTGCACTGTCCTACTGCAGCAGTAGCGCTATGGGCATCTCACCCTCGCGTGTTTTTAGATGTTGCGGCTACAGGGCATGTGGCTTGCCCCTACTGCGGAACGAAATATAAATTAAAAGAAGGCGAAGTAATTGGGCATCATTAGTTTTTTGATGATTATACGTGTCGTATTTCCGCTTCACTAGTTACTGAATTGCTGCCCCACAAGCTTTTAATTACAAGTTCTGAATTGGGTTCTATGCTATTTGTCCAAATAATTACATTTGCTTTTTTATTTTCAAAAGTTGATAAATCACACTCAACCAGTTTTTTTTGTAACTGCCTAGCGAGTGCTATGCCTGTATGAATCAAATGAATATCTGGACCTACCGCCTGCTGAATAGCAGATTTAACAAAAGGATAATGGGTGCATCCCAACACAATTGTATCGGCATGTTCATCTAACAGTGGCTTGGTATAGCGCATTATCAAGTGCAGCGTTTTTGGTGAATTTAACTCACCCAATTCAATTTGTTCTACTAGCCCGATACAAGCTTGCGTGACCACTTGTACGTTGCGGCCATAACTTTCTAACAACGCGGCAAACTGCGCGCTTTTGAGTGTGCCACTAGTAGCGAGAACCCCAATAATGCCATTTTTAGTGACTTCTGCAGCGGGTTTTACAGCGGGCTCCATACCAATAATGGGGATATCCAAGAACGCATATTTTTCTCGCAAACTCTCTGCTGCAGCAGCTGTAGCGGTGTTGCAGGCAATCACCAATGCTTTTGCGCCATGCGCGAGTAAAAACTTTGCAACAGCGAATACCCGCTGCTCTATTTGTTTAGGTGTTTTATTGCCATATGGCGCATGTTTACTATCTGCAAAGTAAATTAAATGCTCCTGCGGCAATAATGCATGAATGTGCTTGAGTACTGATAAGCCGCCGACGCCCGAATCTAACACACCAATTGGCCTAGCTTTAGAAAGTTGATTTTGCGTTAGATTTGTTGTCATTAGTGATTATTATAATGTGAATTGAACGCTAATAATTCTATCCGAACTCAATTAACTGCTGCTTGTAAAACCTCTAAAAACGCGTCTCCATAGCGGTCTAACTTAGCCTGCCCAACGCCACTAATTCTGCTTATTTCAACTAAGCTAACTGGACGACGATTAACCATTTCAAGCAAAGTACTATCATGAAAAATCACATAAGGTGGCACGCCTTGTTGTTTGGCAAGTTCGGTGCGTTTATCTTTTAAGGTATACCATAATGGATCATTACTCACGGCAACGTAAGCTTCTTTTGCGCGATTACCACGCTCAGCCTTGCTGGCTTTACGCTTATCTATTTCACTATCGCGACGCAACCAAACTTCGCTCTCGTTACGCAATACTGGGCGTGCGGCTTCGGTAAGTTTTAAGCCACCATAAGCTTCAACATCACTTTCTAAAAATCCACCAGCCACTAATTGCCGATAAACACTACTCCATTGTTGTTGACTAACCGCTTTACCAATCCCAAATGTGCTGAGTTTTTCGTGATTAAATTGTCGTACTTTAGGTGTAGGCTTACCGAGCAATACATCAATGAGATGCACCACACCAAAACGTTGACCAGTGCGATATACACAAGAAAGCGCCATTTGTGCAGCCTTTGTGGCATCCCAAGTATCCACTGGCGTAAGGCAGTTATCACACTCCTCACAATGACTTGGGTGCTGCTCACCAAAATAGCGCAAGATGATTTGATGACGGCATCCAGTTGATTCGCAAAAGCCCAGTAAAGCATCTAATTTTTGACGCTCAACTTGTTTGCGCTCTTCTGGTGCGTCACCAGAATCTAACATTTGCCGCATGCTCACAACATCGCTTAAACCGTAGGTCATCCACGCATTTGCAGGTAAGCCATCACGGCCTGCGCGACCTGTTTCTTGATAGTAGCCTTCCATACTTTTAGGAATATCTAAGTGCGCAACAAATCGCACGTTAGGCTTATCAATACCCATGCCAAATGCTACAGTCGCGACCATAATTACTCCTTCCTCACGTAAAAATCGTCGCTGATTTTGGTTACGAACACTCGCATCTAAACCTGCATGATAGGGTAAAGCGTCCCAGCCTCGTGACTTTAGCCACTCCGCAGTTTCTTCTACTTTTCGGCGCGATAAGCAGTAGATAATACCTGCATCATTAGCGTGTTCTAAATCTAAAAAGGTTTCTAGTTGTGCTCTTGCACTATTTTTTTGAGCATTATCTTTTTGCAAGACTCTATAGCGAATATTAGGGCGGTCAAAACTTGAAACAAACTGGCGTGCATTTTCTAGTGATAACCGCTCAACTATTTCAGCACGGGTAGGCGCATCAGCTGTGGCGGTAAGCGCGATACGCGGCACTTTAGGAAAACGCTCATGCAACACCGTTAATTTACGATACTCTGGACGAAAATCATGACCCCATTGTGATACGCAATGTGCTTCATCAATTGCAAACAACGCTATGCCCACATGCTGCTGAATTTGCTCTAACAATCTCAAAAAACTACTCATCAGCAAACGCTCTGGCGCAACATACACAATTTGTAAAAACCCACTTATTAACCTTGAAGTGATGTCTCTTGCTTCTTCAGCATCTTGGCTAGAATTTAAAAATGCGGCTTTCACACCCAACTGTTGCAAAGCATCCACTTGATCTTGCATCAAAGCGATTAAAGGTGAAACCACAATCGCTACGCCTTCTCGCATCAATGCTGGCAATTGATAACAGAGCGATTTTCCCCCGCCAGTAGGCATAAGTACCAAGGCATCGCCGCCATTGGCAACATGCTCAACAATCGCCTGTTGCTCTCCACGAAAAGACGAATAACCGAAAACATCATGCAGGGTTTGGTGCGATATACTGCTAATTGTGGAATTTGACATCAGAGACATTGTACACCCCTTGCAACTAGCAATACTTGGCAAACTAATTGAAATAACCGCGTAATGTAATTACATTATCCTAACTTGAAGTACTAAATATTATGAGCTTCAATAGAGTGATTGACTAAAATGGTGAATAAAAATGATGGATAAAAATGATGAGGTAAAGTATGGCGACCTTAATAAATATTAAGTAACTACCAAAGTTTGACTGGATTACCCGTCACACGCCGCTGATGCGGCTGATGCATTGGACAAATGTGGTATGCATTACCATTCTGCTGATGAGTGGGCTCAATATTTTCAATTCCAATTCAATGCTATTTTGGCGAAAGTCTTCTTACAACGGCACTGAACCATTACTTAAAATTAAAGCACAGCCCTCTGCAGAAGGGAACATGACAGGCTTAAGCACTATCTTTGGTCATGGCTTCAACACCACTGGTGTGCTTGGTTTATCAGAAGTAGACAGAGTAGTCACATCTCGCGCTTTTCCATCCTGGATGACCATTCCAGACATCAAATGGTTAGCACTCGCTTGGCTATGGCATTTTTTTCTTCGCATGGATTTTTGTAATCAATGGCTTAGCATATGTGATATACGCCATTATTAGTCGTCACCTTGCACGTGATTTAGCGCATACTATGAAAGAATGGCAAGGCATTGGGCAATTTATTAAAGACCACATTAAATTTAAACATCCTACAGGTGAAGCGGCAAAGAGTTACAATATTCTGCAAAAATTAGCCTACTTAATTGTTATTTTTTAACACTGTTACCTATGCTCATATTAATGGGTTTGGCTATGTCGCCTCTGTCTGACACCATTATCACAGGTTGGGTTGATATCGTTGGTTGACGACAATCTGCTCGTACCCTGCATTTTGTGACAGCCTTTGCTTTAATTGCTTTTATTAGCATTCATGTATTTGAAGTGATTATCAGTAGTTTGATGAACAACATGCGTTCTATGATTACTGGGCGCTACTAAATTAAACTTGATATAAGTAATAAAAATGGAGGTACATCACGAAGCTACAAAGAAAAAGTGAGCGTCAATTAAACCCTGCCGTCAGTTCATGGGGCGGCTCATCGCTGGAGTGGGCGCAGAAGTGTTAAATAATAATGAGCAACATTTACTTACTGCACGTAAATTAACGGCACAAGAGTTTGATGAAAAAGACTTATCTCCACACTTCCGCAGCAACGGTAATTCCAAGCCCAATAATGCACAATATACAGCAATGGCTGAAAAAGGCTTTGATGATTGGATGTTAGAGGTAGATGGCTTAGTTGAACAACCAATAAAATTTTCATTAAAACAATTTCAAGCACTACCAAGTCGCACAAAATTACATGTCACGTTTGTCTAGAGGGCTGGAGCGCTATTGGTAAATCGAAAGGCGTACCGTTGCACGAAATATTAGCCCAAGTAAAGCCAGCACCAAAAGCTCAATATGTAGTATTTCACTCTGCAGACCCAGTGGAAGCAGACGGTAGCAAACCTTATTATGAAAGTATTGATATGGAAGATGTACAACATCCACAAACCATACCTGCTTACGAACTTAATGACAAAATGCTACCCATCGTCAATGGTGCACCAATACGTGCACGCATAGAACGCCAATTACGCTACAAAAAGCCAGGTATATTATGCGAATTGAGTTAGTAGAAAACTTTGAACATATTGCTTGTGGAGATGGTGGCTATTGGGAGGATGAAAGTTACCCATGGTATGGGGGCGTATATTTAAATTGGCTTAATGCTTATAAAGGGCCGCTCAAATTTGAAGTGCAACATTTTTCGTAGGAAAATGTTGCATGGGAAATTACAATCAATTCAGTATTGAAGAGCGCAGTGTTATACAGGCGCAGTTAACATTAGGGTTTAAG